>JAEZYO010000650.1 GCA_023419055.1 Pseudomonadota bacterium
GTTCTCGACAGAAGTTTCCGAGACAGCGCCAAATCGAGACGGTGGGGAAAGGTGCCTAACTATCCGACCTGACAAGCTTCACTGCCGGAGCAACCACGCCCGAAGATTCCGGGTGGGCGCCGAGTGAGCTACACTGTTCTCGGCGTTTCATCTCGGCTCGAGCCAGTGAGACGCCCCTCGTCTTGACTGCTGCGCTCTCCTCCTCCCTGGCCATTACCGGGCTCGGTCCTGGCCACGTGCTGGGCCGCTACGAGCTCCTGCTCCCCGTAGCGGCTGGCGGCATGGCGATGGTGTGGGCGGCGCGAATGACCGGGTCCCGCGGCTTCCAGAAGATCGTTGCCGTAAAGACCATGCTGCCGCAGCTCAGCGAGGACGACGAGTTCGAGCAGATGTTTCTCGACGAGGCGTCGCTCGCCTCGCAGGTCCGGCATCCCCACGTGGTCGAGATCCTGGATCTCGGCGAGCACGAGGGCGTGCTGTTCCTGGTGATGGAGTGGATCGACGGGGTCCCCCTGAACCGGCTGGCCAAGCTGGCCAAGGCGGAGAGCGGCGTGCCCTTGGGGATCGCGGCCCGCATCGTGATGGCGGCCAGCGCAGGGCTCCACGCGGCTCACGAGCTCAAGCGCGACGGGGCCCTGGTCGGGCTCGTGCATCGCGACGTTTCGCCGCAGAACATCCTCGTCACCGGTGAAGGCATCACGAAGGTCGTCGACTTCGGGGTAGCCAAAGCAACGGCCCTGGGCGGCGGCGCGACCGTGGCCGGGCAGGTCAAGGGCAAGATCAGCTACATGTCGCCCGAGCAAGGTCGTGGCGACCCGATCGACCGGCGTACCGACGTGTTCGCCCTGGGCACGGTGCTTTACGCGCTCACCACCGGCAAGCACCCTTTCCGGCGCGACTCCGAGGGCGCGACGATGATGGCTATCTGCTCCGACGAGCCCGTCGTGCCGCCGTCGTACATCGTGCCCTCCTATCCCAAGGCGCTCGAAGCGGTCGTGCTGAAGGCCACCGCCAAAGACAAGAAGCAGCGTTTCGCGAGCGCGGACGAGCTCTTCCGCGCGCTCGATCAACTCCCCTCGGAGATCCGCGCGAGCAGCGACGAGGACGTCGGAGCGTACGTGCGAAAGCTCTCGGGCGCCGAGCTCGACGAGCGCAGGAAGCAGCTCCGGCTGGCCCTCGAGCGCAGCGGTGAAGAGCGCTCGGTTCGTACGCTCACGATGCCGGGTCGCGAGAACCAGAGTCGGAGCTCACCCGGCTCGGTTTCCGTCGTGGGCACCACCGCGAGTCTGCATCCAGGCGCCGAGGACGAGCTCGCCATGGAGCTTCGCCGCCGCAAGCGGCGCACGTTCCTGGCCGTTTCGGGCGTCGGTGCCGCGCTCGCCGCAGCGGGCATCTCCTTTGCGCTCTTGAGCTCTCGCGACGAGGCTCGCACCCCTTCGCCAGTTCCGACTCCGCCGAGCGCAGCGCCGCCCGTAGCCGTCGCGCCGCCGCCCTCGAGCACGGCGCTCGTCGAAGCACCGAAGGCCGACGTCGATGTCGCTCATTTGCCTACCGAAGCGACGAACGACGTTTCGGACAAAGAGATCAAGCCGGCGCCGACGTCTCACAAGAAGCCTTCGACGACGAGCGCGAAGGAGCCGCCCGCGACCACGAAGGCGACGGCGACTAAGCCCGCTCCGAAGCCACCGCAGTGGCGAAACGATCCTGGCTTCTGATTTTTTCATCGCGTGGTGTGCGCGAGCCCGGATTGCGATCGAAGCAATATGCAGCTCGAATCGTGTGTTGATCGACTCGTGATGCCGCACTCTCGAGGGGTGTGCGTCGTCTAGATCGGTTTGACTTTCCGAATTCACATCGTAAACACCACCTGAGTAGCCGGCTTCGACTGCTGGCTATTCGTGCCGCTACAAACAATCGCTTCACCCGTGCCGGAGGTCCTGCGATGTCAGTCGACGTGTATTCGGGGGCTCAGCTTTCCGATTCTGATTCTTCTCCTGTTTCGTCCGTTTGTCCCATCGAAGCTCCCGTGAGCGAAGCCCACGCGGGCGAAGCCCCCGAAAACGAGCCCACGACGCCCGTATCGGCGTCGTCGGACACCTTGAGGCCGACCGCCGACGCCACGCCGACGGACATTCCGCCGGCGGACGTTTCGCCGACGGACGCGCCGCCTGCTCCACCCGAGCACAACGCACGACGAGAACGGCTCGCGCCGGCGCTCGCGTTGATCGACGCGCACCTCGCGGAAGATCTTCCGGTCGCCCGCGCCGCTCGCACCGTCGCCATGAGCCCGTCGCACTTTCGTCGGTACTTCAAGCAAGTCGTCGGACAGTCGTACGTCCGCTACGTGCACCGACGGCGCATCGATCGCGCGTGCGAGCTCATCGCCAACACCGATCTTTCCCTCTACCAGATCGCGATCGAGGTCGGCTTCTGCGACCAGAGCTACTTCGGCCTCGTCTTCCGCCGCCTGCTCCACACGACGCCGGCCGCCTACCGCCGCAAGTACCGGACCGAGCCCGAGGCGCCGCGTGACACCACGCCCCCTGCGTCGGAGTCCGGGTCCGGCGACGTCGTCGCAGCCTAGAGCCCGGATCGGTTCGTAACCGATCCGTGTTCTCTAGTGGCTTCGTCAATCGGGCGGCATCCCCTTTCGGGGATCGTGCCCCCTCCGGGGATCGCGAGGCGCGTCGCAGCGCGTCGCCGCCCCGCCCCCCTCGGAAGTGACGCCTCGAGCGCACCGACTCAGCGTCGTCGCTCGAGAGCACCGCGTCTGGCGCCACTTTCGGCCCGCCTCGGCCAAGGAGCCGAGGCGGGGCACGATTGCGCCACGACAGGCTGGCATGAGCCTGGCTCCGGGATTAGCTTCCGGGGGCTTCCAGGGCCGAACGGCTCACGGGGCGGGCCGCGGAAAGACGCGCGCCTGCCTCTGAACCACGAGACAAGGCCGGGAGCCCTCAAAGCGCAATGTTTACCTGGTTAGCCAAGAAGCTCTTCGGCACCTCCAACGAGCGCTACTTGCGTCGCGTTCAGCCCATGGTGGTCGCCATCAACGGCCTCGAAGAGCGGATGAAGAAGCTCTCGGACGCCGAACTCCAGGCCAAGACGCCGGAGTTCAAGCAACGCATCGACAACGGGGAGTCGCTCGACGACTTGCTCGTGGAGGCGTTCGCCGTTTGCCGAGAGGCGAGCCGGCGCGTCCTCAAGATGCGCCACTACGACGTGCAGCTCATCGGCGGCGCGGTCCTGCACCGCGGCTGCATCGCCGAGATGCGCACGGGCGAAGGCAAGACGCTCTGCGCTTCGTCGCCCGTGTACCTGAACGCGCTCGAGGGCAAGGGCGTCCACGTCGTGACGGTGAACGACTACCTCGCCAAGCGCGACGCCGAGACCATGGGCCGCCTCTACAACTGGCTCGGCCTGAGCGTCGGCACGATCGTCAACGGGCAGTACGACGACGAGAAGAAGAAGTCGTACCGCTCGGACATCTGCTACGGCCAAAATAACGAGTTCGGGTTCGACTACCTGCGCGACAACATGAAGTACTCGGCGCTCGACTACACGCAGCGCCGCCTGAACTACGCGATCGTCGACGAGGTCGATTCGATTCTGATCGACGAGGCGCGCACGCCGCTCATCATCTCGGGCCCCGCGGAGGCCGCGAGCGAGAAGTACCGGACGCTGAACGAGGTCGTCGCCAAGCTCAGGAAGGACGAGCATTTCAACGTCGACGAGAAGGCGTTCAGCGCGACCTTCACCGACGAGGGTATCGAGTACGTCCAGAAGCTCATCGGGATGCGTAACCTGTACGATCCCGTCAACGTCCAGGCGCTTCACATCCTGAACCAGCTCTTGCGCGCTCACGCCCTCTACAAGCGTGACCAGCACTACATGGTCTCGCCCGAGGGCAAGGTGCTGATCATCGACGAGTTCACCGGGCGCGTGCTGGCCGGTCGTCGCTGGAGCGACGGCCTGCACCAGGCGGTCGAGGCCAAGGAGAACGTGCGGATTCAGGAAGAGAGCCGCACCATGGCCACGATCACCTTCCAGAACCTGTTCCGCCTCTACAACAAGCTCGGCGGCATGACGGGTACGGCCGAGACCGAGGCTCAGGAGTTCTCGTCGACGTACAAGCTCGACGTGGTCGTGATCCCGACCAACAAGAAGATGATCCGTCACGACGAGCACGACGTCGTCTACAAGACCGAGCGCGAGAAGTTCAACGCGCTGACCCGCGACATCGTGGCCCACCACGAAGAGGGCCGGCCGATTCTCGTCGGCACCACGAGCGTCGAGAAGAGCGCCGCCATCGCGCGCATCCTCGCGAAGAAGAAGATCCCGCACAGCGTGCTGAACGCCAAGCACCACGAGAACGAGGCGTACATCGTGGCCCAGGCGGGCCGTAAGGGCGCCATCACCGTCTCGACGAACATGGCCGGCCGCGGCACGGACATTCTGCTCGGCGGAAACCCCGAGATGATCGCGCGCCTCGAGATGAAGAAAGAGGGCAAGGAGCCCGACGCCGATCCCGAGGAGTTCGCGAAGATCGTCGCGAAGTTCGAGAAGGTCTGCAAGAAGGAGCACGACGAGGTCGTCGCGCTCGGCGGCCTCCACATCGTCGGCACGGAGCGCCACGAGTCGCGCCGCATCGACAATCAGCTGCGCGGCCGCGCCGGGCGCCAGGGCGACCCTGGTTACAGCAAGTTCTACCTGTCGCTCGAAGACGATCTGATGCGCATCTTCGCGGGTGATCGCGTCAAGGACTTGATGGATCGCATGGG
>JAEZYO010000660.1 GCA_023419055.1 Pseudomonadota bacterium
CGTCGATCAGGATCTTGAAGCTCGTCGCTCCGTTGACCTGAATCTCGAGCCACGAGACGCGAGTCAACAAGTCCTGACGCTCGACGCGCGCCTCGTCGAGGGCGGCCTTCACCTGCTTGGGCGCGTCGCTCGCGACGGGTAGGGCGAGCACCTCGTCGTACGTCGTGAGCGCGGCAGCGTGGCGCCCGAGCGCGTGCTGACAGCGCGCCACGTAGACCCCGATGGTGGGAGCCTTGTAGATCGAGTACGCGCGCGAGAACGCGGAGAGCGCCCCCATGAAGTCGTTCTCGTCGAACTTGGCGGCGCCTTCTGCAGAGAGCGCTGCGGCCTCTTTCTTGGCAGCCGGATCCTGCGCGAACCCGAGCGACGAATGGAGCGCGAGGGCGGCGAGCAACCCCGCCGTGCGAGCGAAACAGCGCAGCTTTTTCATGGGACGAACACCACCGTTTTCTTGGCTTTCTTCTGAGATTGCTTGTCGTCGGGCTTGCCGTCTCCCGCGCCGGGGGCGCGCGACGGAGCCGCTGTCGTCGGAACGAGCGCCGCGCTCGGCGCGGGGGTAGAAGCGGGCGCTGCGGCCACCGCCGTCGAAGCTCCCGCCGGTGCCTCGTCGGGACACCCGTCCTCGTCGAGGTAGCCGTTCTTGACCTCCTGCTCGTAGGGGCAGCGATCGACGTCGTCGGCGATGAGATCGCCGTCGCGGTCACCGACCTTGCCGACGACGAGCTTACCCGCCGTGCCCTTGAAGGCGACCGTGCCCGAGCCGTCGAGTCGCAGCACCTCTCCGCGTCGCGGCATCGTCGGCAACCCGAGGCTCGCCGCCTTGACGTCCTCGGCGCTCAGCCGGCCGGGCGTCGACTCGAACATCGACAGCAACACCGCGCCGGGTCGATCGCCCGACAGCCCGAGCTTCGCCTCGTACTTGCCTTCCGGAAGATCACACACCTCGAAGGCAGCGTCCGCGTCCGGACGCCGATCGAGCGCGACCGAGCCGCCGTCCGGGCGTCGCAGGTCGAGGTCGAGCCCCGCCTTCGAACCCTCGAGCGCCGTGGCTCCGAACACGTAACAGCGTCCGTCGGCCGCGGGCGGTACCAGCACTTGATACGAGAGGTCGCCCTTCTCGAGGACTTCGGGGCGGTTGTCGAGCAGATCGCTCAGGAGCCGAATGGGTCGGTTCGTCGCGGCCTGCCGCGCCACCAGCACCATCCAGGGGCGGGTGCCGGGCTTGATCTCGCCGACGTCACCGCCGATCTCGCGCTGCGCGCCCCAGCGCAATACCGCCTGGTCGATTTCCGGCAAGAGCGCCTTCGCCAGGGCGCGCTCCGCGTCGGCCACGCTCGGGACCACGGCTTGCCGCCCCTGGAGCTTCACTTCCGGCAGGTTCGGGATCTCGACATCGCTCGCGTCGAACGGCACCTCGACCGTGTAGCTGAGCTGCACATTGCCAGGATTCGACGCCGGAGCGATCGACAGGTTGGCGCGTGCGTTGCCTCGGCGACGGTAGTGTTTGGCCTGGTACTCGTGCGTGCGCTTGTCGTCGACCGCGATGGTCTCGGGCGTATTGGCGAGCCTGGCCTGGGCGTCGATCACGGCCTGCGTCGCCTCGGTGATGCGTTCGTTCACGAGCTTTTCCTCGGCCAGGTTGCTCGCGCCGGCGCAGGTGCCCTTCGCTGCCACGTCGGTCGCCCAGGCCGCGAAGCCGCCGAGCGCGTCACCTGCCGCCGAGCTCGCCTCCTCCGCGCCCTCGTCGCAGAGCTTCTTCGCCTGCGCGATGCCCTGCTTGAAGAGCTCGGCCTCGTTCAGGGCCGACTCCTTCTGGGCTTCGGCCTGCGCGAGCGCGTCGATGGCCTTGGGGCGCTCCGGGTTCGGGACCTGCTTCTTGCCGGCCACGTACTCGTGACGGCGCGTCTCGGTCGTGGTCTCCACGTCGGGCACCTCGAACGAGAGCCGGATGTCCACGAAATGAGTCGGTTGTTCACGCTCCCGGGACTTCACGAGCTCGAAGCGCCCGCGCGTCGCGCGCTGCTTGCGCGCGACCGGATCGTCCATGGTGCCCTTGAGCGCTTCCTCGAACGACTCGGCGAACGCGCCTTCGCGCGAGAGGCCGGGCGTGCGCACCGCCGCCTGAACGGTGATCGCCTCCTCCGGTGAAGCCAGCTTCCCGTCGACGAAGTAAAGGCCGCTCACCAAGCGCTCGCGCACGAAGCGAACGCGACTCGGCCCGAACACGCCCGGCTTGTCGTCCGTGAGCAAGCGCAGGAGGGGGGTGTGGCACTCGAGGCCGGCCTTGCGACGGAAGCGTTGCTCGGCGCACTGGGCGCGCGAAATCCCCATCACTGCCTCGACGGTCTCGACGGACACCCCGGGCGGGGCGGTCATGTCCGGGTTCGGGCTCTCGAGCCAATCCCGCAAGCGCTGGGCTTCCCCGGGGGCGGGAGGCGATCGATCGGCAGGAACGAAACAGGCGTCGAGCTCCTCGCTCGAGACCGTCAGTCGCTTTTCGCCGCCCTCGGCTTCCAGACGGATGCCGAACGCCGTCGGACCTCGCTCTCCCTGCGCGACCCGCTCGGGGGCCGGAGCGCTGCCCGAGAACAACCCTGCACCGGTGATCGTGTAGGTCGAGGCGCTGACGTCCTTGGCGCTCCCGAGGATGGGG
>JAEZYO010000664.1 GCA_023419055.1 Pseudomonadota bacterium
GCGCGACGCCGCGTTTTCGCTCGAGCGCGCCCGCAAGCTCGGCGCGGCCGGCGTGCTCGCTCCCTTCCGCGCGCCGCGTGTCGGCGCCGATCGCTCCTCGCTCGAGTTCGAAGGAGCGAGCGCCGACGATCCCGCGCTCGCCACCGCGCTCGCGAGTCCACTCACCGCGCTCGTCCCGCGCGGCTTTTCGAAGCTCGCGCCGGACGGCACTGGCGCGTTCACCGCGACCTTATCGCGCGACGGGCTCAAGCTCTCGCGAAACGGGCGAGCGGCGCGCGGCGCTTCGTACCTCGACCGCATCGAGGTGAGCTCGGTCCCGGATCTGGCGGAGGCGCTGCGCGCGTTCGAGGCGGGCGTCGCCGATCTGGGCTGGCTAGGCGCGGGCCTGCACCGCGCGCGTCCGGGCTCGAAGGCGTTCGTGGGCCCGAGCTACGGGCAGCTGATCTTGCGCTCGGGGAGCGAGGCGCGCGCCTGGGGTTCGGCGGGGCTCGCGCAACAGCTCGCCGACGGAGCGCGGCCCGAGCAGCTCGGACACCTCGGCGTCGTGCCCGAAGCCGGAACCAGCGCCGGGATCGCGTGGGGAGGAGGCGCCGTCGATCTGCTGGTCGCGGCGGAGTCGGCGCAGCTCCGTCAGATCGCTCAGGCGCTCGCCGCCGCGCTCTCCCGCCCCGGGAACCCGGTGCGCGATCAACCCGTGCCCCGCGCGGAGTTCGAGCTTCGAAGGAGCGAGCGCCGCTTCGCGTTGATGCTCGACTTCGTGCGCCCGCTCGGCTCGTCCGCCGAAGCGACGTTGCTCGGGTTGCTGACGGCAGAGAACCCCGCGCTCGCTCGGCGGCCGCCCCGGCTCGCGGGGCAATCGGTGCGCGACCTTTCGCGCACTCTGTCGCTCGGAGTGCTCGGCCGGCTGCGTCTGGTCGGCGCGGTGGTGCCGGACGTGCGCGCGCTCGAGCAGTGGCAGCTCGGCGCGGTGTGGAGAGAGCGACCGCGCGAGTAGCTCAGGTCTTCGGGACGCGCGCCTGGATGGCGTGCGCGCTCGCCTTCAGCGCGGCGAGGTCTTTCGCGAGCTTGGCCTTGATGGTGTCGAGCGTTTCGAGCGTCGCGCTGTCGAAGTCGGCGAGGTCCTTTGCCACCGCCTTTTGCTGCGCGGGGATTTTCTTCAAGATCGCCTGCAGCTGGGTCTTCACCTTGGCGCTCGCTTTGGCGGCCTTGGACGAGGCCTCCTGGACCTCCTTGTTCACCGCCGCGAGCTTCGCCTTGCCTTCTGCCTTGTAGGCCTGGCGGGCCTTGAGGAGCGCGGCTTCGAGCTGCTTGGCCGCGTCCTCCGAGCTCGCCTGCGCCTTGGTCGCCTCCTCGAGCTTGCTCTTCGAGGTGGCAAGCTCCGCCTTGATCTGGTCGAGCTCCTTCTGGAGGCCCTCGGCCTTCTCTCGCCCCACCTTCTCGGCCTGCGCGACGCGCTGGTCGGCCTTCTTCTCGAGCTCTGCCAGTTTCGCTCGCTCTTCGGCGCCGTTGCCGCACCCGACGAGCATCAGGAACGCCCACACATGAACTCGCATGAGATCGACGATAGGCGTTGTGGCGCCCGGGTCAACCGAGCGACGGTCGCACCTTCACTCCGGGAGCTTGCTCGGGACGGGAATCGTGCCGCCCTTTCGCACATATCCAATGATGCTGTCACTCAGCTTGGTGTCGGCTTTGACGCATTTCATGCTGACATCGCCGCTCGTGGCGCCCTTACATTCCTTCTTGCGCTCGGAAACCAGCTTGGACAGCGCCTCGTCGGAGCGCAGCGCCTCTTGCACGTTGTCGTCGAGAAAACGCCACTCGACGCGCGCCGACTTGGGTGAAGGAGGCTTGTTCATCGTGAGCTCGCCCTCGCCGAGCGTCGCGCAAGTGCCGTCCCAGCGCAGCACGTCGTAGGACGTGCCGGCGCCGCTCACCTGCATTCCGCCCGTGTCCGCCTTGCGCTCCTGAAGCACGATCACCTCCTCGTCGAACTCGAGGAAGCCGTCGGCCGAGACGCCGCCCGACGCATTCCAGGCTTTGACCTTCCCCGTCAGGTAGCCTCGAGTCCAGGGCGAGCCGTTCGCGAATAGGTAAAGCGCGACGCCCGGGTAGCTCGCCGCGCAGAGCTTCTGGACGAACTTGCCGCTCGGCGTGCAGGCTCCCTGAGAGCGAGCGCACTTCGTGGGGAGCCCTTCCGCCGTACTCTCGCTCGGCGCCTCTGCTTCGCCCGAAGCGCTCTCGTCGGGCTTCGATTCGTCGGCGCTCGGTGCCTCGGCTTCGCCCGCCGCGCTCGGCTCGTTCGCTGGCGCCTTCGAACCACCACACGCGAGCAGCATCGACGACAGCAACGAGCACGACAAAACGAACGGAAGCGGACGCATCATGGCGCCCTGTTTACCCCATCGTAGAAGCCTCGCCCACCGTGCTCGTTCGACCTCGCGCGCTCGTCACGTCGGGTCTCCAAAATTGCGACGAGAGCTGTCGATGCGCGTGAGTCTGCGGGAGGCCATGCGCCGCCGAGATAGGCACTGATGTCGGCAGATCTGCGGCAAGGTACCCACCCTGGCCTGATGGCCGAGGCGCGCCGCGATCCAGCGGCCCCGTGCCGCGCTCGGCGTCGTCGAAGGCATGTTACGCTCGCTCCCCGGTGCGCATGCGATTCGGCAAAGTCTCCCTGGTCGCCGCTCTGTTGCTGTTGTCGTTGTCCGCTTCGGCGCAACCGAAGCGCAAGGCGCCCGCGAAAGTTCCTGCGAAGAAAGAAGCAGCGGCGAAGGCCGAGCCCGCTGCCGCGGAGCCCGCAGCGGCAGCGCCGGCGGAGCCGGAGAAGGCTCCCGAGAAGGCGTCCGACAAGCCTGCGGAAGAAGCTCCTCCGACCAGCGCGACCGATCTCGGCGAGCCTCCTCCGAAGGCGACCGAAAGAGGCGCGAGCGGGACCAAGCTTTCCCCGCTCACCCCCGAACCAGGCGAGTTTCCTACGGGCGCGGTGGCTCCGCCTCCGGTCTCGTACGACAAGCTGCTCGCGCAAATCGCCTCGCTGCGGAGCCGCGTGGCCGCGCTCACCACCACGCTCTACAAGAGCAAGCTCAAGGTCGCCGTGGCGACGGAAGGCGACGACGCGCAAATCGCCGGGCTCGTGGTCACCCTGGACGACGGCGTCGTCTACACCGCGCCCGAGCGCTTCTCGCCGGACGAGTTTCAGACCGTGTACGCCCACGCGGTCGCGCCGGGCCATCACGTGATCGGCGTCGAGGTGGAGCGCTACGACGCGCGTAACCGCGAGTACCGCACCTATCAAACCTCGAAGTTTACGGTCATCGTGCCCGAGAGCCGCACGCTCTCGGCGACGGTGGTGCTCGAGGACGAATCGGACATGGCCGAGGACTTCCCGGATGATCAGGACGGCGAGTACGAGCTCGGCGTCAAGCTCAGGGCGCAGGTCGAAGAGTGAAGCTTCCTCTCGTCTCTCTGCCGCTGCTCGCGATCTTGTCCGTGACCGGGCTCGCCGCCGCGCAAGAACCGAGCGACGCTCCCGCGGAGCCGGAGCCTCCCGCCGCCGATGCGGTGCCGGCCCGCGCGCCCGACCCTGCCGCCAGGCAGGCGGAGAGCGAAGACGTGGCGAAGGCGCACTCGACGGCCTTGCTCGCTTACCAGAAGGCGCTCGCCGAACGAAAGCTCGCGCCGAGCGAGCCCCTGAGCGCGCAGCGCATCCGCGACGAGCTCGCGAGCATCGAGGAGATGGTCGCGATCGGGCGTCGAGACGAGGCGATCGGGGCGCTGGTCTACCTGGTCGAGTCTCCTCGCTTCGAGCCGTTCGTCGTCACCCCCGAGGGGCGCGCCGCGTACTACCAGCTCGGCGACGCGCTCGGTCGCGGCGGCGCCTACGATCTGTCGCGCGGGTACCTGCTCCGGCTGCTCGCGGGTTCGCCGGACGACACCTGGTACCGCCAGTCGGTGCGCTCGCTCGTCGATTTCGGGCTCGAGAGCGACGAACCCGAGGTCTTCTTGCGCGACCTCGCGCGGGTGCCGGACGCGGCCGGCGAAGAAGTGAAGGGTGACATCGCCTACCTCGCGGGCCGCTCCGCCGAGCTCTCCGGCAAGCCCGAGCAGGCGCTCGCCTCCTACGCGAAGGTGAGCGAGCGCTCGCGCTTCTGGGCGCAGGCCACCTATCTCTCGGGAGTGATCGAGGTCGAGCGCAAGAACCTGAAGCAAGGTGAGGCGCTGTTCTGCAAGGTCGCCGATCCCAAGAAGACGCCCAGGCGCGCCGCGCTGTTCGGCGGCAGCGACTTCTTCCGCGTGCGCGATCTGGCTCGCCTCGGGCTCGGCCGCGTGGCGCACGAGCAGTTCCGCTTCGACGACGCGCGCTACTACTACTACCTGGTGCCGGCCGACTCGGAGCGCTTGCCGGAGGCGCTCTACGAGACGGCGACGACGCGCTACGAAGCGAAGGACTACGACGGCGCGCGCGCGTCGATGGACGATCTCCGCAAGGTGGCCGTCAACCACCCGTACGAAGACGAGGCCTGGATCCTCGACGCGTACATCGATCTCGCGGTGTGCCGCTTCCCGCAAGCGGACGACAAGCTCAAGCAGTTCTTGAAGCGCTACGAGCCGGTTCGAGACGCCGCCCGCAAGCTCACGCGCGACGGCGCTGCCATGCAGCGGCTAGTAGACACGCTGCGCCGCGGCGCCGATCCCGCGGGCGCGAACCTGGGCGTTTCGGCGGACACGTCGCGGGCCCTGGGCTCGCTCCTGCGCGTGGACACGGGCTACGGCCGCGCCACGCGTCGCCTGGCGCAGCTCGACCACCAGCTGAACGGCTTGCGGCGAGCGATGGGAGAGCTGGACGCGGCCCTCACGCGGCTCTCGACCCCCAAGGACGTCAAGCCGACCAGCGACAAGAAGCTCGCCGTGAGCGACGCCGAACAGCTCGTGCGGGCGGAGTCACAGCTGGCCGAGGTCAAGCGCCTGATTCGCGAGGCGGAGCGCTCGAGCGTTCGGAGCGCCGATCTCGACCTCCTGCGCAGGGAGTCGGAGGCGCTCGAGCTCGAGGTCAAGGCGGCGCGCGCCGCGCAGCCTCCCGGCGCCGCGGCTCCGGTCTCGGGGGGGCAGAGCCTGCCCGAGCTCCTCGCCGCCGACCGCGCTCGTGCGAGCGCGCTCTACCTCGAATCGACGAAGCTTCGCGAGCAAGTGCTGTCGCAGCAGCTCGCCTTCGCGAAGGACGCGTTCACGCGCCTCGACAAGCGGCTCTCACGCTTGGTGCGGCGCGCTCAACTCGGCCGAATCGAGACGGTGCTCGGTAAGAAGCGAGCGCTCGAGATCGAGGTCGAGGCGTTGACCCAGGGGCTCTTGCCGCAGACCATCGTCGACTCGCTCGACGCCGAGCGCTACTTGCGCGACGACGAGGAGTACTGGCCCTTCGAGGGCGAGGACTGGGCGGACGAGTACGTCGGCGGCGAGGGGCTTCGTTAGGGTGCTTTCCTCCAGGCCGGGTTAGTCAGCCAGTCCCGTCCCCAGCTTGCGCTCCGAGGCCGCCCTGGTCCTCGACCGCCTCGAACGCGTACGCCGTGAGCGCGCGCCTTACCGCGAGGTTGCTCGCGGGCTGCTCGCTCGGCTGTTCGCCGAGTACTTTCCCGAAAACGGCGACGGAGACGTCGCCGGCGTGTTCGGTTCGTGCGTGATGGACGTCGTGCCGGACGGCGCCGAGGTGGCGAGCGAGCTCCGGCGGGTGATCAGGCCGGGCGGCATTTCCGAACGATCGCCCGATGCGCGACGTCGACTACACGAGAACGAGGCGGGAGACCGCGCGCGGCCTCCCGCTCGGTCGGGAGCTCTCGAGCCGTCAGGCAGGGCCGGGCACGAGGTCCCCGCTCCGGGTGCGCTCGTCCCAGCGGACGCGCCCCGTGATCTGCATGATCACGAAGAGCGTGACCACGGCGCCGATGGCGATGGCGAGGCCCGTGTAGCCGTCCCAGAAGAAGGTGTACGAGAAGAGCACCAGATAGACGAGCTGCGGCAGCCCGAGCAGCCCGAGCGCCATCTTCCAGCCGACGAACAGGCGCGCGTACGTCAGGACCAAGAAGACGCTGACGAACGACGAGATCGCGAACGCGACTTCCACCGAGACGTGGTCCACGAGGTAGGCGAAAAGGAGGTGGAACGCGAAGAAGGCGCAGCCGAGGAAGAAGTAGTGCATGGGGTGGAGCGGGCGGAGCTTGGCCTTCGAGAGCACGGCGGCCACGAAGAAGAAGAACAGGAGGCCGACCGGCGCGAAGAAGGTGATGCGAGACGCGAGCGGGCCCGGGTTCAGCTTCTGAGGCAGCTCGATCCCGATGGGCGCGCTCGAGATCAGGCTGTCGAAGGTCCAGTCACCCTTCCAACCTGCCTCGGTCGACGAGTGGCGCGAGGGGGAGAGCGTGCCAGCGGGAAAATCCACCTTCGCGAAGTTGGTGTCGGCGACGAGTCGGAAGTGCTCGACCTTGCCCGTGCCTTCGGTCGGCTGATAGCGCCACTCGGAGCGCCCGCGCGAGCGATAGCTCACCGCGAAGCTCGCGCGCTCGCCGGGCGCGAGCGTCCGCTCGAAGCTCGCGGCGTTCCCGTCGATGCTGAGCGCCACGTCCTTCGAGGCGCCGTCCTTGATGCGAAAGCCGTCGTAGACCGCGTTTTCGGTCGCGAGCGGGAAGGAGAGAAGCACCTTGCGTTCGAGCGCCGTGTCGTTGAAAAACTCGTACTTTCCCTTGAAGTCGACCGCGTAGGTCGGAAACCAGATCAACCCCTTGCGCCGGTGCTCGAGCTCGAGGCGCACGCCGATGTCCGAGCTCGTGAGCGGGATCGGGTAGCGCTTCTCGACCTCACGCTCGACCTCCGACTGGGTGGCCCGACCCTGAGCGTCGGTCGTCGTGACCTTCTCGCGGATCTTCTCGATCTGAGTGAAACCTGCCTGTGGAGGGCGCTGTACGAGCGGGGGGCCCCAGAGCTGGTCCACCTCCTGCGTGAGCTCGGAGGACATGCTGCCCGAGCGGTAGACGAGGGTAGAGCCGAGCGCGATCCAGGCGACGAGGCACCCGAACCAGACCAGCGCGACCGCGAAGAAATATTTCACTCTCGAACCTCCTGACTCGAGCGTGCCCCACGAGCGGGGAGGGCCTGCGCAGCCTGCGAGGAGACCTCCCGGAGGTTTCGTGGCGAAATTGTGGCGAGCCCCTGATCCCCGGAAAGAACGGGAGAAAAAGGTCCCCCCCTCCTCGCTACTGCCGGTACCGGCGCCTCCCACCACCCACTGCCTGCTTTGGTGCCTCGCACCTGCTCTCGCCGGCTCCCCGGGCTCCGCTCGGGGCAGCCCTTCTTCGCTCGATTCGACGCCCTCCGAGAAAAGGGCCGCTGGGAAGCCTGACGAGTCCCGATATGAAGGACCCAGTGAGGGTGAGGCCGAATCCTCTTACTGATGAGGGTGAGGAGCGAAGGAAAAGAACCCGCGCGATAAAATGACTAAGCGAGCGGCGACGATGGCTCGGTCGATCACGGATCGTCGAAAGATGAGGAAACCTCGCCGGCTCGGCCCGTCGGTCGAGCGCCTCACGGCCCGCGAGGACGAGTCGACGTCGGCGCTAGCGAGGGGGCGGCGGCGCGCCTAGTCTCGAGCGGGCTCCGCGGAGGACGTGTCGTGATGAAGCAGGCGCATGGCTGACTCGAGCGAAGATCGCTCCGACGAGTCGTCGCGTGAGCTCGCGCCGATCTCGGAGCCCGCCGCGAGCCGGCGCGTGATCGCGGGCATGCGGCTCGTCGATCGATTCACCATCGAGCGCAAGCTCGGCCAGGGCGGGATGGGGCGAGTGTTCGCCGCCTTCGACGAGACCCGGCAAGCGCACGTCGCGCTGAAGACCTTGATGCGTCCCTCTCGCGGCTCGCTCGCGCAGCTCGAGCACGAGTTCCGGATCGCGTCCGCGCTCGCGCATCCGAACCTCGTCCGACTGCACGAGTTCTTCAGCGACGGCGCGGATTGGTTCTTCACGATGGAGCTCGTGGACGGCGAGACGCTCCCCGAGCTTCTTCGCAAGGGGTTCGAAGAGTCGAAGCTCGAGCGCGTCTTCGGCGAGCTCGCGTGCGCCATCGCGGCGCTCCACCGAGCAGGCATCGTGCACGGAGATCTGAAGCCGTCGAACTTCTTGATCAGCAAGGAGACCGAGCGAGTGGTGTTGCTCGACTTCGGGCTCGCGCGCCCGGTCGGAGACCTCGCGCTCGAGCTCGCGGGCGGCACGCCGCTCTACATGTCGCCTGAGCAGCTCGCCGGCGCCGAGGTCACCGAAGCCTCCGACTGGTACTCGTTCGGAGTGGTGCTCTTCGAGGCGCTCACGGGAAACTTACCGGTGCGCGAGACGCTCGAGCAGGAGCTCGTCGGCGCGCCGGAGCGCCTGGCCGCGCTGTCTTCCGAGCTCCTCCGCGCCGAGCGTCACGAGCGACCGTCGGGTAGGGAGGTCCTCTCGCGGCTCGGAGCGGCGCTCGCGAGTAGCGGGCCGGCCTGACTACACCGGCGCCATCCGCGAAACTCCCGCGGAAAGCCCCGCAGAATCGCGTTCCCTGGAAACTCTGCCGCAGGTTGCTTCGGGCCGCGCTCGGCGTCTATCCTGGCGAGTACCTTGCGAACCAGGCTGTCGGTCGTAGTGCTGCTCGCCGCAGCAGGCGTCGCACCCGGGCTGCGCGCCCAGGAAACGGCTCCGGCCATGAAGGCGGAGTCTTCGAGCATCAAGCCCGCCGCGGAGCGACAGCTCGGCGAGCGCGCGCGCCCGACGGTCAAGAAGAAGCAGGCGCAGCAGGCCGCGAACGATCGTTCGGTGCGCGTCAGCTTGCAGATCCCCGCGAACCTCCGGGCGGCGCTCGCGAAGAAGATCGACCGCCGCATCGCGACCAACATCGCGGAGTCGCGCAAGCTCCGCAAAGAAGCGCGCGAGCTGCTCGAGAAGTTCGTGGCCGAAGCGCCCGAGAGCTCGGCGGAGCTCCCCGAAGCGCTGATCCGGCTCGGTGAGCTCGACTGGGAAGAGTCGCGCGAGCGGTTCCTCGCCGATTTCCAGAAGTGGGAGAAGCTGCCGCCCGAGAAGAAGGGCGACCCGCCCGAGCAGGACTACGGCAAGGCGCGCGCGCGCTTCCTCACGGTGCTCCGCAAGTACAAGTCCTTCAAGGACTACGACCTCGCGCTCTACGTCGACGGCTTCCTCGCGAGCGAGGAGGGCAAGCTCGAAGAGTCGAAGTCGCGCTTCGACAAGATCCTCGAGTGGTTCCCCGAGAGCCGCTTCGTGCCGGACGCTCACATGATGCGCGCCGAGTACGAGTTCACGAAGGACAACCCCGACTACGCCTTCGCCTTCTCGGAATACGAGAAGGTGCTCGAGCACAAGGACAGCGAGCTCTACGACATCGCGCTCTTCAAGAGCGCCTGGACGCTCTGGCGCCTCGGCCGCTCGGAAGAGGCGGCGCGCCGCTTCTTGAAGGTGTTCCAGTCGACGGAAGAGGCGGGGAAGAAGCGCCGCCGCGGCGAGCTCGAGGAGCTCCAGTCGGAGGCGCTCAAGAACCTGGTCACGGTGTTCGTCGAGGACGAGAAGAACCGCGCCGAGGACATGTACAAGTTCCTCGTGCAGGCCGGCGGTGACAAGTTCGCCGGCCGCATCGTGCGCGCCATGGCCGAGACGCTCTACGATCAGGCGCAGTACGAGCGCGGCATCGAGGCCTATCGGCTGCTCTTGAAGCTCGAGCCCACGAGCCCGGACGCGTACCAGTACGCGCTCGCGATAGCTCAAGCGCATTCCACCATGGAGGTGTGGAAGGCGCTCGAGGACGACTACCGCTGGATCCTCAGAGACTACGTCGCGCCGGCCGACAAGAAGCAGCCGCGCTCGGCCTGGGTCTCCTCGCAGCGCCCGGAGGTGCTCGCGGCCGCCGAGAAGGCCATCGAGAAGCAGCTCCGTGAAGACGCGGTGGGCCTCCACGCGAAGGCGCAGCGCGACAAGATCAGCAAGGCCGAGTACCAGGGCGCCGCGAACCTGTACACGCTGTACGTCGGGCGCTTCGGCAATCACCCCGAAGCGTACGAGATCAACTACAACCTCGCCGACATCTACTTCTACCACCTCGACGGAGCCATCGAGGCCGCGGACGCGTACCTCGCCGCGGTGCGCCTGAACCCGCAGGGCAAGCTCTCGCGCACGGCGCTCTACAACGCGCTCTCCGCGCTCGAGGTCGCGCGCTCGCGAGAGTTCGAGGCCGCGAAGAAGTCGGGCAAGAAGCAGGAAGAGACGCCGACCGACAAGAAGCTCACCGAGGCGATGGAGCTCTACGTCAAGAGCTACCCGGACGACAAACAGATCCCGGAGCTGCTCTTTCGCCAGGGCAAGCTCTACTACGACTACGAGGTCTACGACCCCGCCGTCCGGCAGTGGGGCCTCTTGCTCGAGCGCTACCCGAACGACAAGTACTCGGTGGGCGCGGGCGAGCTCATCCTCGACTCTTTCAACCGCAGCAAGGACTACCAGAACATCGAGACCTGGGCGCGACGCCTGAAGAAGGCGCCGGGCTTTCAGGCCCCGCAGTCTCAGGCCAAGCTCGACGGCTTGATCGTGGGGGCGATGTTCAAGCAGGGCGAGCAGCTCGCGGAGAAGGGCGAGCACGAGCAGGCCGCGCAGGCGTACCTGCGCGCGGCGCGCGAGTTCCCGAAGGAAGCGCGCTCGGCGCAGGCGGCGGTGAACGCCGAAGTCGAGGCCAAGCGCGCGGGCGATCTCGAGACCCTCGCGGGCGCCGCGAGCCTGCTCGTTCAGCATCACAAGGGACGCCCCGAAGGCGCCCAGGGGCTCTGGATCGCGGCGACGACCTATCAAGAAGTCGGCCTCTTCAGCGAGGCGGCGGATTACCACGCGACGCTCGCCGACGCCTGGCCGAAGAGCGAGCACCACAAGGACGCCGCCTACAATGCGGTGCTCTTGCGCGCGACGGTCGGCGAGCACCAGAAGGCGATCGAGAGCGGCGACAAGTTCAAGCGCGCCTACCCGCGCGACGAGCTCACCGACGAGGTCATTTTCTTGATGGGCAAGGCCCACGAGAAGGCGGGCAAGCTGAAGGACGCGGAGACGCTCTACGATCGCTACTCGCGGAGCGCTCGCAGCGTGGACGCGCAGGTTGAGGCTTTGGTGCGCCTCGCGACGGTGCGCAAGGGCGACGAGCGCGGCAGCGCTCAGGCGCTCGAGCGCGCGGTCCAGGTCTACACCCAGCGCAAGAATCAGCTCGGCCCGCGCGGCAAGTACTTTGCGGCCAAGGCCCGCTACATGCAGGGCGAGGCGATCCTCGTTCGTTACGAGGCGGTGAAGATCGAGGGCGACGTCAAGCAGCTGAAGGAGCGCCTCAAGAAGAAGAGCGAGCTCTTGAAGAAGGCGGCGGAGGCTTTCCTCGCGACCGCCGAGATGGGCGTCGCGGAGTGGACCACCGCGGCGCTCTATCAAATCGGCTTCACCTACGAGTCCTTCAGCAAGGCCCTCTTGAACTCTCCGCCGCCCGCCGGGCTCTCCGCGGAGGAGAAGGAGCTCTACACGCAGTCGATCGAGGAGTTCATCGTCCCGATCGAAGAGCGCGGCCTCGAGGCGTACGAGAGCGGCTGGAAGAAGGCGATCGAGCTCGGGATCTTCAACGAGTGGACGGCGAAGATGCGAGCGGCGCTCGGTCGCCTGAACTCGGAGCTCTATCCGCCGCTCAAGGAGACCGGGTTCGAGCTCCGGTCCCGAGGTCCTTTGCCGCTGCCTCCGCTCATCGCCGGCCTGCGTCGGTCGGAGAGCGGGCGGAGCGAGCCGTACCTGATGCCCTCGAGCTACGACCAGCCCGTGTCGAACAAGAAGCCCGGAGCGGAGCCCAAGAAGAACGGCGCAGCGAAGCAGGAGGCCAAGCCGTGAAGCGCCTCGCCCTGATCCTGGCGCTGTCTGCCCTTGCCTGCGGCGGCGGGAGAAAACAAGCCGAGACGCCGAAGCTCCCGCCGGCGAGCCCCCAGGCGGTGAGCAAGCTCGCGCAGGGCGTGGAGGCCGCGCGCGACGAGTCGGGGAAGAAGCGGGCGCTAGGGCTCTTTCAGGAGGCGGTCGGCGTCGACGCGGAGCTCTGGGAGGCGCGCTATAACCTCGGGGTGTTGCTCGCGGAGCGCGGAGATCTCGCCGCCGCCGAGAAGCAGCTCAAGAGCGCGCACGATCTCGCGCCGAACGCGGAGGACGTCGCGGTAGCGCTCTCGGAGGTGCGGCGCAGGCAAGGCGATCACGAGGGTTCCATCGCGGTGCTACGCGCGTTCCTCAAGGAGCACCCCGAGGCCTCGACGGCGAACATCGCGCTCGTGACCGCGCTGCGCGAAGGCGGCAAGGTCAAGGAGGCCATCGATCAGGCGCACGCCGTCCTCATCAAGCACTCGAGCGATCCCTTCGCGCTCTCGGAGCTCGCGCTCGCGCACCTCGAGCTCGGGGAGCTCGACACGGCCGAGCTGATCTCGAACGAGGCGCTCAAGGCCGGGGACAAAAGCGCTCCTGCCTATCGTGCCGCGGCCCTGGTCGCGCTCAAGCGCGGCGACGACGCCGTGGCTTTTCGCCACTTCGTGCGCGCGAGCGAGCTCGATCCCGAGGATACGACCGCCCGCTTCAACATGGGCGTCGTGCTCCTGCGCGCCGGCGTCTACGACAAGGCGGCCGAAGAGTTCAGGGCCGTGCTCGCGATCGAACCGGAGAGCACGGGCGCCGAGCTCGGTCTCGCTGCGGCGCGGCGCGCGCAAGGTTCGCGCGAGAACCCGGCGCCGTACGCCGATGCGGAAAAGCTCCTCAAGGGAGTGCTCGAGCGCGAGCCGAAGAATCCCGACGCCGCTTTCAATCTCGGTGTGCTCTACGCCGAATATCTACAGAAGCCCGCGGAGGCAGAGCCTTTGCTCAAGCGTTTTCTCGACGCGGCGCCCAAGCAGCACCCCTCGCGTCCCGAGGCGGAGCGGTTGCTTTCAGGTAAAAAGTAAGTCTACGCTTTCGCGAGATGACTAGCTCGCCCACCTCCGCCGGGGCGACCCCGAAATGGCCCGCGGCCACGGCGCTCGTCGGCTCGGCTCTGGGT
>JAEZYO010000694.1 GCA_023419055.1 Pseudomonadota bacterium
ACCCAAGAGAGCGCCGCGCCGAAGACGGCTTGAGACGAAAGGAGGACGGCGAACGGGATCAGCAGCCGCCGACCCCGTCGCCTCCTCTTGCGATTCGCCTCGGAAGGCACCTCGCTAGACGAAGCCAGCTGGGCTCCCGGCTACGCGAATCAAACGTTCACGAGATCGAGCAGCTTCTGCTTGGTGGTGAGCCCGACGTGCTGCGCCGCGCGCTGCCCGTTCTTGAACACCATGATGGTCGGAACGCCGCGCACACCGTACTTGCCAGCCGTGATGGGCGCGTCGTCGACATCGAGCTTGCCGACCTTGACCTTGCCGTCGAGGTCGTTCGCGAGCTGATCGACGATGGGAGCCAGAGCCTTGCAGGGCCCGCACCAGGTGGCCGTGAAGTCCACCAGGACCGGCACGTCAGAGGAGAGGACTTCCTTTTCGAAATTGAGATCGTTGAATTCTTGGACTTTGTCCGACGCCATGAGCTCCTCCGAAGAGTGTAGCCGGTGGAACATAATGCTTGCGGGTCGCTCGGCAAACCCCCGCCGGTGGGGCGACCGTGCTAGCGCCTGCGCTCCGGCTCGCTTCCCGGTCCAACGCGAGCCCCGTTTCTAGCTCTACTGGACATGTATCGCGTCGATCCTTCCGAGCTCCTCGACTTGCCCCTCCTCGTGTCCCTCCGCACGCCCTGGCCCGCGGACTGGACGACGGAGGAGGTGATTCGCGTCCTGGAACCCCTCGCCGGTGAACGCCGGCGCGCCCGCATCGAGGCGGTCGTGAGGGAGCGCCTCGGGAGCGTGACCGTGCTGATGGATGGCCCGCGTGATCCGCACAACGCTTCGGCGGTCATGCGCTCCTGCGACGCCTTCGGCGTGCAGGAGCTCCACATCGTGCCGCGGGACGAGCCTTTCGTCGCCGGCAAGATGGTAGCCAAAGGTACGGAGCACTGGGTAGACGTCATCCACCATGAAGAGCCGCGGTCCGCGGTAGACGCCCTCCGAGCGCGCGGCTTCGAGCTCGTCGCCACCCACCCCGAAGGGGAGCTCGAACCCGAGGCGCTCGCGGAGATGCCTCGAATCGCGTTGATCGTCGGGCACGAGCACGACGGCATTCGCGAAGAGCTCGAACGCGCCGCAGCTCTGCGCGTCCGGGTCCCGATGCGCGGCTTCGTGGAGAGTTTGAACGTGAGCGTCGCGGCGGCGCTCTTACTACGCGCTGCGACACGAGGCCGCCCTGGCGATCTCTCGGAGGAAGAGCGGCGCCGCCTCTATGCCCGCGGTCTGGTTCGCTCCGTGCCTCGGGCGCTAGACGTGCTCGCCGCGAGTCGCTGACTCCGGTCGCTGCGGGCACCGGGTGGGCAGTTTCTCGCTCTAGGCCGTTCCAATTTAGGCGGTCTGGTACTACGGTCGCCGCCGCGACAGGATGGCAAGGCACGACCCCGAAATGAGCGTCATTGGAGCAGGCACGCGCCTCACCGGCCGTGTGAGCGGCCAGGGTGCCCTTCGCATCGAAGGCACCGTGAAGGGTGACGTCCAGGTGAGCGGCGAGACCGAGATCGCGGAGAACGCGAGCGTCGAGGGCAACCTCCAGGCGGAGACTCTGGACGTGGCCGGCACGCTGATCGGCGACGCCACCGCGAAGGGTCCCATCGCCGTCCGCGCGGGAGCGCTGGTCCGCGGTGAGCTCCGCGCCAGCGAGGTCTCGATCGAGCCGGGGTCGCGCGTCTCGGTGCGCCTCGACACTCAAGTGGAGCTCGACCTCGCGTTCAAGAAGCGCTGAGCCGGAACAAAGCGGAGAATCATGGCAGGCACGGTGATCGGAGAAGGACTGACGATCGAAGGCGATCTCGCCGCGGAAGAGGAAGTCGTCGTGAACGGCGCGGTGCGCGGCAAGCTGACGACGACGGACGCGGTCTCGGTCGGAAGCACCGGGATCGTCGAAGCCGACATCACCGGCTCCAGCCTGAGCGTCGCCGGTCAAGTGACGGGCGACGTGAACGCGAGCGAACGCGTCGATCTTCAGGCCGGCGGTCGCCTGATCGGCGACGTGAAGGCCTCGCGGCTGACCATCGCAGACGGAGCCTCGTTCAAGGGCAACGTCGACATGGACGTGTGAGGACGCACCCATGAACGGCGGTTCGGTCATCGGCCCCACGAGCGTGGTGCGCGGCAATGTCCGCGGTAACGGCAGCCTCGAAATCCAGGGCCGCGTCGAAGGTGAGGTCAGCGTGACCGGTGACCTCGTGCTCAGCGAATCGGCGGGCGTGCGCGGCAACCTGAGCGGCACGTCGATCACGGTCGCAGGTCAAGTCCAAGGCGACGTGCGCGCCACCGAGTCCGTCATCATCGAAGCCGGCGCCAAGGTGATTGGCGATTTGCTGGCGCCTCGCATCGGCGTCGCAGCGGGCGCTCTCGTGAAAGGTCTGGTGCGCACGGACGGAGAAGCGCCGCTCAGCGTCCCGAAGCGCCCCGCCGTTCCAGCGATGCGGACGCCAGGGTTCGGAGCGCCCAAGCCCGTAGCAGTTCCGGTGCGTCCGGAGCCCGCACGTCCGGAGCCCGTGCGCGCGGCTCCGCCTCCCCCTCCTCCTCCCGTCGAAGAGCCCGAGCCCGAATCTCGCCCGGCTCCTCCCCCGAAAGAAGCGGCCAAGCCCGAGCGCCAGGCGCCGCCGCCGGTCGTGCCCGCTCTCGCCAAGGGCGCGAAGGCCAAGAAGAAGAAGCAAAAGGATTGAGCTCGATGGACGCACAGAAGCGCGCTCGCTTTCTCGAGATTTGCCGGGAGCGGAGCTTCGAGCGAAAGCGCGTCGTCCTCGCCTCCGGCCGGGAGAGCGACTTCTTCATCGACTGCAAGCAGACGATCCTCACCGCCGAGGGGCACGCGCTCTCGGGCGAGCTCCTGTTCGAGCTCTTGGCGGAGCTCCCAGAGTGCGACGCGGTGGGTGGCGTCGAGCTCGGTGGGTGCCCCCTCGCGAGCGCCGTTTCACTGGTGAGCTTCCAGCGCGGGCGCCCGCTCCCTGCGCTCTACGTCCGCAAGGAACGCAAGGATCACGGCAGCGCAAAGCTCGTGGAGGGCGACAAGTCGCTCTTTCCGGGGATCCGCGTGGTCTTGCTGGAGGACGTGATCACGACCGGAGGGTCGAGCCTTCGCGCCGTCGAAGCGCTGAAGACCGTCGGGGCAAACGTGGTGGGAATTGCCGCCTTGGTGGACCGGCTCGAGGGCGGTGCCGAAACCATCCGCCAAGCCGGGGTTCCGCTCGTCAGCCTTGCCAATCGGCGCGACTTCATGGGCGACTAGCGCGGACGGTAGTCAAGCGAGCCGAGGCTCCTGTAGTCTCGAAATGATGTTGCGATCGGCCCTGAAGCTTGCCGCCGCTCTGCCGGTGATGGCCTCGGTCAGCAACGCCGCTGCAGCGGAAGAGAGCAACGAACGCGCGCTCACGCCGGAAGAGGTGGAAGCTTGGCTCGACGCGCGCGCTTTACCGACGAGCAGCGACACGGGGACCACCGAGCCCGACGTTCCGCCACCCCCGCCGAGAAAGCACGGAGTCGTCGTCGAGGCGAGCATCGGCGCGCTGGGCCACACCGGGCCGCTCAAGAATGTCTCTCCGACCGCTCCCTGGTTCTCGGTGCGGCTCGGCTACGAGCCGTTTCGCTGGCTGATGCTGTTCGCGGAGAGCGACGTCGCCTTCAGCAGCACGAGCTACGCGAGCCCACCACCGGAGCCGCGTTCGTACTGGCTCTACGGCTTTGGCGGAGGCGTCCGCGCGACGGTGGCGCTCGGGGACCGCTTCGGGGTTTTCCTCCAGGGGAGCGCCGGGGGAGCACGAGTCTCGGAAGAGAACGTCCTCTCGATTTACGGATACGAAGACGCCGACGAGCTCAGCCCCTACTTTTCCGGCTTGTTGGGATTCGAGTGGTACCAGATTAATCCTCATTTCGGCCTGGCTCTCCATGGTGGTGTGCGCCTCTACAGCGGCCTCGATCGCGAGCGCTCGTCGAGCGGACCCGTAGCCTGGGTCGGGGCCCTCGCCCTCCGTTATGCTTTTTGACCCGAGCCCCTCGCTACGCCCCACGACGCACTTGCCTTTGCCTCGGGGGCGGGTAAGAAATTGCCTGAAATTCGTTCGGCCGGAACTCTGTGGTCCGGCTGCTCGCTCCGGCCATCGGACCGAGCCGGCCGTGGGAGCCTAGCTTTGGACAGCGATCTCGCTGAATCACTCTCCGCCCTGAAGGGATCGTTCACTCTGCGCCGTGTGCCCGCCGACTTTCAGAAGGCGGATGCGAAAGCGGTGGATGCCCTCCGGACTCAACTCAAGCTGCCTCGCCGCTATCGGGAATTTCTTCTGGCCGCGGATCCCGTGGACGTCGAGACCCGGACGCCCGCCGAGCGAGTCCACCTCATCCCCTCCTCCAGGCTGATCGAGGAGCAACGCGGTTTTGCGCTCGCGGAGAACGGCGGCCTCATCCCGGCTCCGCTGGCTTCGGGCTGGCGACCGAGCTGGATCATCATCGCCCACAGCGCGCTTCTCGGTGATCCCTACTTCCTCGACACCTCGAGCCCCGACCCGGAGGGCGACTGTCCCGTCTACACCGCGATGAGCGGCACGGACGTCTGGAAGCCGCGGCTCTGCGCGTCGAGCTTCGCCATGTTCCTGCGCATCCTGGCCGTCACGATGGAGGTGGCCAAAGGCTTCCCGGAGCGCGACGTCGACATGGACGACGAGCAGGTCTTCCGAGAGGCCCTAGGTCCGCGCATTCGTGAGTACGACCCGGCGGCTCTCAAGGCCGGGCACTGGACCTGAACATGGCAAAAACCTCCCTGCTTCGATCCGCGAGCCAGGGCTCGGCGGACTTCGACTCATTGCTCGCGCGCCTTTCGAGGCGCGGCGAGACGGACCTCGATCGCGTGGAGCCGGTCGTGCGCGAGATCATCGCCGCGGTGCGCGCCGAGGGTGACGCGGCGGTCCTCCGCTACGTCGAACGATTCGAGAAAGGACGGCCGGAGAAGCTGTTCGATCGCGACTACGGCGGCGAAGCGGCGCTCGCCAGCCTGACGCCCGCGGTCGGAAGAGCTCTCCGCAGCGCGGTGGATCGGATCCGCCGCTACCACGAGCGCCAGGCCGAGCAGCTCCAGAGCTTCGAGTACGAAGCCGACGGCGTACGCCTCGGTGGACGTGTGCAGGCCGTGGAACGCGCGGGCATCTACGTCCCCGGGGGCAAGGCGCTCTACCCATCGAGCGTCCTCATGTGCGCGGTGCCCGCGCGCGTCGCGGGCGTGAGCGACATCGTCGTGGCTTGCCCCGACGCCTCGCGCGAGGTTCTGGCAGCGTGCCACCTCGCAGGGGTGACCGGCCTGTTGCGTGCCGGCGGCGCGCAGGCGATCGCCGCGCTCGCCTACGGCACCTCGACCATCCCCCGCGTCGACAAGGTCGTCGGACCCGGCAACCTCTATGTCGCGGCCGCCAAGCGCCTCGTGTTCGGCGAGGTCGACATCGACAGCATCGCCGGACCGAGCGAGATCTTGGTGGTGGCGGACGAGAGCGCGAACCCTGCCTTCGTCGCGGCGGACCTCCTCTCTCAGGCCGAGCACGACGAGGCGGCGTACCCGCTCCTGCTCACGACGAGCCCGGAGCTCGCCGAGAAGGTCGACGTCGCGCTCGCGCAACAGCTCGCCGAGCAGCCACGCCGCGCGATCGCCGAAGTCTCGGTGAGGGACAACGGTTACTGCCTCGTCGTGCGCGATCGGGCGGCGCTGGCGCAAGTGGCGACGCGACTCGCGGCGGAGCACGTCAGCGTGCAGACCCGCGACGCTCGGGAGCTCGCAGGGCGCATCCGCTCGGCGGGTGCGATCTTCATCGGCCACGTCACGCCCGAAGCGGCGGGGGATTACCTGGCCGGCCCCTCTCACGTGCTACCGACGGGTGGCGCCGCACGCTACGCAGCGCCGCTCGGTGTCTACGACTTCGTCTCGCGCACGTCGCTCATCGAGTACACGCCCGAAGCGCTCGCCGCCCAGGCCGATGACATCACCGCGTTCGCGCGCGTGGAAGGGCTCGAAGCCCACGCCCGCGCCGTCGAGGTGCGCACCGGCGCGCGCAAGTAGCCGGCTCGCCTCGCGGCGTAGCGACGTTCGCCGCCCACAAAACGCTTGGACCACCTCACTTCGAACGTTTGGTGGTCCAAGCTTTTTTCGGAGGGGACGCTTCAGCTCACTGAGGAGCTCGCTCCGAGGGCGGCGCGGTCCGATTGATGGGCGGGTGCCCCGGCGGGACGCCGTCGGGCCCAGGGCGGTGCCCGGGCATCATCGGCCCCGGAGCGCCGGAGGGTGCGCCAGCGGGACGCGCGGGGCGGAGCTTCTGCTCGAGGTCGCGCAGCTGCTTGCGCAGATCGGGTTCGCGCTCGGTGAGCGACGCCTGACGGACGACGTCCCTCAGCGCCGACCACTTCTCGCGCAGCGGCACCAGGCGCTGAACCTCGGCGAACGCCTGCTTGCGCACCTCGAGCGGCCCTTGCTGCAAGAACGAGCCGAGGTACCGCGCCGCGGTGCGCGCCACGCGCTCGTAGCTGCTCACGACCTTCATCTGCGGGTTCTCGACGCGGGCCGGAACCGAGCCGCTCGGCGCCGCACCGGCAGACCCGGCAGGCTTGGCCTTCGGCTTGGGCGGCGCGGACGCGGCGGCCTTGGGAGCGCCGGACGCGCCGGGCTTCGCGAGCTCGGAAGCAGCCGCAATACGGAGCTTTTCCACTGCGTTCTCGGCCGCGAGCACCAGGTCGCCCGCCGCGCGCATGGCCTCGGTGCTCTTGTCGGCCTTGGCCGCGTGCTCCTTGACCTTGGTGAGCGCCTCCTTCGTCTTCGTGCAGAGCTCGAGCTCCGCGGCTTCCTTCAGGGTGGACTCACAGCTTTCGAGCTCGATGCGCTCCCAGCGACGCTTCCAGTCGGTGAGCGAACGGTCGAGGCGCTTACCGTCGGCGTTGGGATCCGCGGCGGAAGCGGAGGGCACAGGCGTCGTGGCCTTCTCGGACTCGGCCTTCTTCTTCGAGCAACCCACCGCACCGAGCGCCAACGACAACGCAACTACCCCGAGCAACGAACCGGAGCGAGCAAACCCCACTGACACGAACCTTCGCGAAATATTCATTGGTACAACCCTCGCCAAGCGGGGTCATAGAAGCCGTACGTGGCCGTGACCTGCCGCATGAAATCGAGCACGCTCTTATAATTCTTTGTGCGCAGTGTGTACTCCGGACTCTTCTCAATCGGCTGGCCGGCGCACGTGCTCTTCCCCGCAGGGCAGTTCGAGTCGTCGACGTAGCGGTCGACGGTGAGCTCACCCGTATCAGCATTTTCCGCTGATATTTCGTAGGCTTGCTGCGTTAGGAGGTTCATCCAAGAAAGCACACGGGCTGCGATGCCGCGTTCAACAGTTCTCCCGTCGATCTCTTCCCGTCCATAGCGATGAGCGACGTAAAGCTGCCCGCTCACCGGATCGCGCCACGCGATCCGCTCCGAGTCCGGGAACGCCGGATCCACATCACTGCCGACCACCCAAATCCGCATCATGTCGACCCAGTCGAGCTTCCAGTTCTCGGGCAGGTAGGTAAGGCCCCAGAACACGATGAACTTCTGCACCTCGAAGCCGATTTCGGGATCGAGCGCGAAGGAGGACGCGGGAGCGTCGACGTTCGAACCGACGTCGCCGTTCGGATAGGCCACGCACACCGAGCTGTTGCTGGAGGGCCAGCAAACGGGAGCTCCTTCGCTCGGCCACCACACCCTCGCTCCCATCGGCGCGGCCGGTCGGTCGTCGTCGCCCACGATCGGACGCGGGTCGCTCCGGTCATCGCCCGCGACGCGCCAGCCGAGGAGATCGGAGTCCTCCGTGAGCGCGTTCGCGATCAGGCGCCTGACACCCTCGGGGTAGAGCGACGCGAGGCTCGATTGACGGTAGCGCCAGTCGTAGAAATCGTCTCGCGAGGCGTCCACGAAGCGGCTGCTCGAATCGGTGAGGAGCTCGATGACCTGGGTCTTGTCGTAGTAGGAGCCGGCGCCGAGCTGATAGTCGACCGAGTAGTAGCCCTGGTTGTTGTCGAAGGAGTTCTCGAGCGGGCGCCCGCCGAACCAGACGTTGGAACCAACGCCCACCGTGCCGTTCGGGACCTCGACGTCGACGGCGACCTGAGTCGTGTTCGCCTCGAAGAAGCGCAGCACGTCACGATCGGAGACGGGATCTCGCGTGACGATGTGGGGGCCTACCGTCGGGCGCGTGAGGATGCGCGCGAGCTGGTCGAAGCTCTGACTCGCGGCGAGCACGCTCGGCATGAGGCTGCCGTCCGCGTCGGGACCGCTGAGCAGGTCGTCGACCGCGCCGGAAGCGGCGAAGAGATCGTTCAAGAACGCGTAGCCCTTGTAGATCTCCTTCAGCTGCTCGAGGTAGCGACCGTAAGAACGGTTCACCGCGCGCGTCAGCGAGAAGTTGGTGCGGCTCCTCCGGTAGTTGTCCCAGAGGTGACGGTCCTCGTACTCGCTGATGAGGAAGTTCGTGACCTCGTACGCGTCGGCGCCGTTGTCGCTGCGACGAACCGCGAGGTTGCCGATGTCCGCCCACTCGTCCGAGGCGAAGAGGTACGGGCGGCGCACGCGCCCGAGCGCGTCGACGCGGCTCGTGGGCCCGTTGTTGGGATCGATGGTGGTCGTGAGCTCGCGGAACGGCACGTGATCGATGGGCACGCCGTCGCAGACCGTGCCGTTGACGACGTTGCCGTCGAGCTCGGGGCTGTAGTTCCCGTCGCGATCGGCGTCGTAGTCCGGCGGCGGATCCAGGCTGGCCTCACGGCAGCCCCTGATCAGCCCGAGCTCGTTCTGGAGCCGTGAGTAGTGAACGATCCCCGTCGAGCCCTGGTACCAGGGCCCCGTGATGCCGCCGAAGCCGTCGAGCTGATCGACGAGCAGACCGCCCGCGGTCGTGCAGCTCGCGCCCGTCGCGTTGCAGCGAGCTTCTTCGCTGTCCCACATGTCGACCATGTCAGCGTAGGCGAAGCGCAGCGCGGCGCGATCGTACGGCCCGATGTCGAGCGTCTCCTGCGAGATGTCGCCGGGGTACTCCATGACGCTGGTCTGCTGCCAGCGATAGAGCAGGCCCCTCTGCTCCGACTCCGTCACCGGATCGAGCCAGCGCGGACCGACGCACTCCGTGCCGTCTTCGGTGGGCTCGGTGCAGTACTCGGTCTCGGCGCCGTCACGGGTGCGGAGCTGCCAGTACTGAGGTCGGTAGTTGATGGCGTCGAACGACGACGTGAAGACGTGTCGCAGGCCCATCGAGTGGCCCATCTCGTGCGCGAGCACGCCGTGCGTGAAGCGCCGGCGGAGGTAGTTGCGCCAGCCCTCGTTGCGGCGGTAGACGCTCTCGGCGGTCGCCTGGATGCCCGGAGTCTCCGGGTCCTCGTCGAGCGGGAACTTCTCGTCCATGATCCGCCCGAGCTCGACGACGCTGCTCGGCTCGGGCCCCTCGAGCATGCAGCGGCCGCGCTCCGCGAGCAGCAGCTGGCGCTGGCGATCGAGCGCCGTCTTGAAGCCGAACAGGTTGCTGCGGAGCGGCGACACTCTATCGAGCACGTCTTGGGAGAGCGGGGTCGAGCTCTCGACGCGACCGAGATCGTAGTACTGCCGCGTGAGGAGCGAGCTTTCCACGCCCTGCTCCTTGGCGCGCAGGATTCGAGCCTGGATCGCGGTCGGGCCGCCTCCGCTCGGCGCGCCGTAGCGCTGGCGCGCGCGCGCGACCGCCCACTCGACGAGATCGCTCGCAGGAAGCTTCGGCAGCGAGACCTTCTCGCCGGCGATCAAGCTGCGATCGATGGCGCCGGCGCGCGACCTCACCTCCTCCGCCGAGAGCACGGGAGGGCTCGTCCAGGCGGCGGTGCGCCGGGCGTTCTCGGTCACGAGCGCCCCGAGGTAGCGCGCGTCGGTCACGTCGGTGTTGCTGAGCTCGCCGTTGTACCAGCGCATCATGTCGATCGAGTTCTGGACCGCGAGGTCGGTGCGCGCGTTCCAGACGTTGACGCTCGCGGCGACGACTTCTCCGCTCAGAGGATCGATCGCGTCCGCCAGGATGCCCCACGGTGAGTCCGTCTGGGGATCCTGGATGATGTTCACCATGTTGTAGCGGAGATCGCCGACGCGAGCCTCGAGCCCGGGGGCGCCGCAAGCGGGGTGATCTCCGCTCTCGACGGGGTTGTGGCAGAAGACCAGGATCTCCGGCACCACCTCGAGCGCGGCCTCGAGCGTCGGCGGAAACTCCGCCTTGCACGACTCGATCACGCCCGGATCCACGCCGCCCGAGACCGCGATGCACTCGCCGTAGCGCGCGACCTGCGCGGCTTGGCGGAGCGCGCCGTCCCACTCGGCGGTGACGTCGCGGGACGTCTCCCAGAGACCGGGATCGCCGTTGGGCCCGTAGTAGATGGGGATGGTGCGCGTCTCGCGCGACCGGTACGGCAGCGTGCACGCCTGCTTGAACACGTCGCAGCGCGAGCCCGCGCCCGCCGCGGCGCACTCGTCCTCCGTGCCGTCGAGCGGGTCCACGTCGCGTCGCGGGTCACCGTCCACGCCCGTGGTCTCGAGCGTGTTGCAGGGGATGAGGTTCCCGTCGCCGTCTTCCGCGTGGCTCCGCTCCCAGATGTTGTGGCGCGACGCGAAGCGGTACCATTTCTGGTCGACGATCCCGTACGAGCGATCGTAGCCGAGGCGCGACGCGGTCGTGAACATGCCGAACATGTTCTGGCGCTGGCCGTCCCAGTGGACGGGCTCGTAGTCGGTGTCGACCACCTTGCGGAACGAGAGCCGGAGCTTGACCTCGACCGGGTTGCAGTTCTCTTCGGGGTAAGAGCCGCCGAACACGTCGGGGCTGAAGAAGCAGGCCGGAACTTCACCCCACGGGGTGGGGACCGTGTTCGGGGTCGCGTAAACCTTGTTGGTGACGTCGAAATAGCCCTCGTCGGGGCTGAACCAGGGGCGATCGGCGTGGTTCGGGTCCTCCACGTAGTAGGCGACCGGCTCGTACGTGAGCGGGTGATCGGCGAAGGCCTTGAGCCCCGCCACGGTGTCGAGCTCGTACGCGGTCGTGATCAGGTTCTGCGACCAGTCGACGCGCATGTACTCGCGCTGGTACCAGGGCCTGTCGTCGGTGTTCTCCTCGACGACGTTCAGCTCCTCGCCGGTCTGGGGGTTATAGCCACGCTTGATGTCGAAGTGGCTGTCGATCTCGAACGCCGCCACGATCTGCCCCGCGCTGCCCTCCTCCGGCTCGCCCGACGTGCCGTCGATGCGGTCGTAGCTCAGGCGCGCGAGCAAGAGATCCTCGGAGACCTCCCAGCGGATGCGCACCAGGGTCTGCGCGTAGCTCGCGGTGAAGAGGCTCGACTGCCCCGCGCCGTAGTCGACGTCCACGATCGTGGGTCGGTAGAAAAACTCCGGATCGTCCTCCGGGTTGCCGAGGGCTCCGACGAAGAAGCTCTTCGCGAGCGCGTTCGGTTGGACGCGGTTGATCGGGGGCCGCTCCTCGGCGCACGCGCCGGCGAAGGACGCAGCGAGGATCAACGAGAGGGCCAGCGGACGACTACTGCACGAGCTGAGCAAAGACATCGGCGCTCCTTGTGTCGGGAAAAGCGCGAGCCGAACGATAGCGCGGGTCGCGGCATTTCGGCGCCGATTCCAGGGCGCGAGCGCGCGGCGACGTTCGAAATGAGCCGATTTTGACAGCTACGGGAGACGAAACACGCCCGCTACGTTCGCTCACGTCACGAGAGCGGAGAGCGCCGGAGCGGCGGAGAGCTCACTCGACCTCGAGGTAACCCCGCTCGATGAGCAAAAGCAGGGCCCTTGCCGTATCGAGATCCGTGCTCGGGCAAGCGTCGAAGAGCTCACCCACCGACTGGGTGTTGAGAGCGGTCTGGAAGACGTCGAGGTCCGAGGGCGCGAGCTCCCGGAGCGGCGGCGTGAGCGGCAGCTTGAGCCGGAGGCCGCCGTCAAAGGGAGGGAGCTTGTGCTGGATGGCGTTCAGCTCGTCGAGCTGACGGATGCCTTCCATCAAGACCTCCTGCGCCGTCACGTCGATGGGATTCGCAGGCGCGCCTTCCGCGGGCGGCTCGAGCTCGAAGGTCCCCTCGCGCCACTCGAGCAGCCGATAGATCGCCTTGAGCGGAGGCAACAGGACCGGCCCCTCGATCTGTGCGTAGCGAATGCGACCGCCGTCGAGCACCACGCGCCCTTCTCGCCCCTGCGAGCTCAGGACCAGGACGCCGCTCTTCTTCGAGGTTCCGAAGAGTTGAAGCAGATCGGGCAGCGGGATCTCCTCCAGGTGCCCCGACATGCGGGGCGCCTCTTCTCCCACGCGCGACTTGCTGACGGATCGCTCGGTGACCTTTCCGAGGTTCGGGCGGCGGGCGGTCTGGCTGCCCTCGGGATCCCCGGTGAGGACGATGACCTTGAGAATGCTCGTCCCGATGAGCACGCGGTCCCCCTCTTTGAGGTTGGCCTTCTGCACCCGCTCGCCGTTGACGAAGGTACCGTTGGTGGAGCCGAGGTCCTCGATCGTGATGCCGGATTCCCCGAGGGCAATGATCGCGTGACGGCGAGAGACCAGCTCTTCCACCAGCACCATGTCGAGATCGCTCGAGCGACCGACGACGACGTCGTGGCCTTCGATCAGGGGAAACTCGCCACCTTGGTACTTGCCCGAGATGAAACGCAACCCAAGGCGGGGTTTCTGCTGCCCGGCGAAGCCGCCGTTCTTGGAGGCAGAGCTTGTCATCGTGTGAACTGGAGCGACGAAGTGAGCAAACCCAACCGCGGTTTGCTCCCCACTACGATAGGCCCAGGGTGATGGGCCGGGCAAGGGCACTTGCCCCCCTTGTCCCACACCACCCCGGTTTCAGGCTGTCTTCGCGTCATTCGCGTCCGCCGCGTCGGTCACATTCGCGGCCGGCAGCGCGTCCGGGTCCCGAGACGAGTCACGGAGGAGCGGTTCGGGCGACACGGGCAGGAGCACGGTGAATGTCGCACCTGCACCCGGGCGCGTCGCCACTTCGATTCGCCCGCCCATGTCCGCGACGACGCGCTGACTGATGGCGAGCCCGAGGCCGGTGCCGCGCTCCTTCGTGGTGAAAAACGGCACGAACAGGTTCTTTAGCACCTGAGGAGCGATCCCGGGCCCCTGGTCGCGGACGGAAATCTCTACCCAGTGAGTCGCCTCTTTCGCGCTCGCCCCGGCGGGCAGCTCCTTGCGACCGCGCGTTGCAAGCTGCACCGCCCCGCGGCCGGACATGGCCTGGGCGGCGTTGCGAATCAGATTGAGAAGGACCTGCCGGAGCTGCTCGGCGTCGGCCCGGGCGAGCGGCAGGTCGTCCGAGAGCTCGGTCTCCACCTCGGTGTGGTCGGCTCGCGCGGACGAGAGCACGCGCAGGGTGCGGCGCACGACGGCGTTCACGTCGACCGCGCCGAGATCGCTCTTGTTCGGGCGCGCGTAGTCGAGCACCGACCCGACGACGCGATCGAGCCGCTCCACCTCTTCGAGGATGATGTCGATGAACTCGCGATCGCTGCTCTGCTGATTCTTCTGGTCCTCGCTCAGGAGCTGAGCGGCGCCCTTGATCGCGCCGAGTGGATTTTTAACCTCGTGAGCGAGTCCCGCCGCCATCTGCCCGAGCGCCGCGAGGCGATCGCGCTCCTGCATGCGGCGGTACTGCTGGGAGTTCTCGATCACCACGCCGACCTGGACGCAGAGCGACTCGAGCAGCGTCACGTCGTCGAGCGAAAAGGCGTCACGCACGCGGTCGTCCATGACGAACAGCAGCCCGACGAGCTGCCGCCCGCCGCCGCGGATCGAGAGGCACAGCGACTGCCGGAAGGGCCCGAAGAGCTCGGCGGCAGCGAGCAAGCGCTCGTCCGCCTCGACCGCGCGCGTCTTGCCCTCCCGGCGGCTCTCGCTCACCTGGTGCGCGACCTCCTCGAAGGAAATCGAGGCGCTCCGCTCGAGCCCCTCGAGCAGGGACGCGGCGGAGGCCACCTCGATCCTCGATGGGGCCGAAGGTCCGTACGACGCGGCGAGCACCAGATCGGAGCCGAGCGGGTCGCGCAAGTAGAGCGCGGCGCCCGTGGCGCGGTGTGAAGCCTCGAGC
>JAEZYO010000731.1 GCA_023419055.1 Pseudomonadota bacterium
CTCCGGCTCCGCCGCTACTTCCGGCTCCGCCGCTCGCGTCTCCGCCGCTCCCACCTTGACCGGCGCTGCCGCCGCTCGCGCCGCCGCTGCCCGCGCTTGCGCCACTCGAGCCCGCGGTCCCGCTGCCGCTGCTGTTGCCGGAGCCGCCAGCGCTTGCACCGGCACCACCGCTAGTTGGAGCTCCGCCTGCCCCGCTGCCGCCGGCTCCACCCGTGGTAGCCGAGGGCAGAGGATCGGTTCCGCTATCCGAGCAACCGATCAGCGCCGCCACACCGAGAACGAGCGCCGGCATGTAGGAGCGAGCCAGCGCTGCGCGGGATGACGAGCGTGGCAGCGTGCGCGGTACGTAACGAGGAAACACCGACATTCGAAATACCTTTCGTCGACTCATCGCGTGGCGGTCCGATGAGCCACGGAACTGAACGGAGCGGGACAGTGCAGCGGGCGATCGTCGCAGCCCCGCCGCAGGCGCCTGGGCCAAGCGTCCGCTGGTTTCGTCATCTCTCTAGCCCTGTTGCGCCAGCTTCGATGATTCGGTCACTCGACGAGAAGATTTTCGTGCGCGACCGCTCGCCGTGATTCGAGGCAAGCTCGAGCCGACTCGCACCCTGATGATCGCGATGAGCTTTCGACCAGTGACTGCTGGGGGTCTCCTCTTTCTTTCTCTTGGGCTCGGATGCTCCGACGACGCCTCGCCGTCGCTTTCGGACGCGGGCGGGACGACCTCGGGTGCAGCGGGGAGCACGAGCGGGGGCGACAACGGCGCCGGTACGTCGAACGCGGGCGCCAGCACGTCATCGTCCGGCTCTGGTGGCTCCGCTGCAGGCGGCGTGGGAGGGAGCAACGCCGGCGGCTCCACGGGCGGCTCGCCGGCAGCGGGCGGAAGCCCGAGCGGCGGAAGCCCGAGCGGCGGAAGCCCGAGCGGCGGAGGTACCGGACCCGAGGTCCCCGAGTGCGAGGTGAACGAGCTCGAGCATTGCTCCGTAGGCGACAGCGTGAGCTGCCACTTCGGGGGTGATCCGGGGAACTACGAGGTGACCGTCACCCTCGGGGGAGCCGAAGCGGCGCAGGCGTACGTCGAAGCCGAGTCCTACCGGCGCGTGCTGGGAGAGGTCACGACCGGCGCGGGCGAAATGAAGCGCTTCGATTTCCTCGTCAACGTGCGGCAGCCCGAAGGCCAGCCGGTTCAAAATGGGGCAACCGACGGCACTCCAGGCCTCGACATCTACCTGCGCGGCGACTCACCGAAGCTCGAGTCGATCTGCTTCGAGCCCGCGGTGCAGCCGGTCACGATCTGGATCGCGGGCGACTCTACCGTCTGCGATCAAGGTGGCACCGACTACTCGGGATGGGGGCAGCATTTGCCGCAGTTCTTCGACGCGTCGGTGGTCGTGGCAAACTACGCGGACTCGGGCGAGAGCTCCGGCAGCTTCCTCGGCAACGCGAAGATGTGGGGAGCGATCAAGGCGGGCTGGACGGAAGGAGATTGGCTCTTCGTGCAGATGGGCCACAACGACAAGACGACTTCCGCCGCGACGTTTCGGGCCAACATGGCAAGTTACGTCACGCAGGCCAAAGCAGCGGGCGTGCACGTGGTGCTCGTCACGCCCTTCTCGCGCGTCGGGTACGCCCTCGAGAGCCAACACGTCAACTCGACCGGCGCGGACCTGCCGAAGATCATCCGAGATCTCGGCGCGAGCGAGGGCGTTCCCGTGGTCGATTTGACCGTCACCACGTGGAGCTGGCTCGAGACCATCAACTGGAAGGACTACTTCGCGCTCGGGACGGACCGCACGCACCCGAATCCTCGTGGCGCCGAAGTGATTGCCGGCTTCGTGCGAGAAGCCATTCAGGAGCAAGACCTGGACATCGCCGCTCACCTGCGATGACGCCCGGCACTCGTGACCGATCCTGCCCCGCTGACGCAACGGAGCGACGTAGGCAGATCGTGCACGTTGCGCGGGATTCATCCGAGAGGTGACGAGAGATGGCATCGAGACGACGTTTCGAACACACCGCGGTCGGGGCTTTCCTCCTCGTCGCGGGCTGCAGCGGTGAAACGCCAAGAGGCGACACGGGCAACGGTGGCGCTACCTCGACGGGTGGTGCCGGCGCGTCGAGCACCGGCGGTCGTAGCTCTACGGGTGGAGCTCCTCCTGGTGGACAACCAGCGGGAGGAGCCTCCGCCGGCAGCGGCAATGCGGGCGGGGCGATGTCCGGCGCGGGGGCGGGAGGCCAAGCAACCGGCGGAGAGTCGACGGGTGGCACCGGTGCGAGCGGCGCTGGCGCGGGCGGAACGGGCGCAGGTGGCAGCGGCGGATCCGACGGCTACCCACTGGGCAACCCTCCCGTCGAGAGCACCGGGTGCGGTCAGTCCCCCTCGCTGACGAGTGGCACACACCACATGATGAGCGCGGGGCTCGAGCGAGAGTACATTCTCTCGCTTCCGGACGACTATGATCCGAACACCCCCTACCGCCTGGTCTTCGGGATGCACTGGATGGGCGGAAGCGCCGAAGACGTGAGGGGTTGGTCAGAGTGGTACGGGCTCGAGG
>JAEZYO010000764.1 GCA_023419055.1 Pseudomonadota bacterium
CCGTGAACGAGGTCCCGATCCGAAAGATCAACGAGTAGGGGCGCCGAGTCCGACGCCGCCGACGGGTTCGGTCGCGAAGTGAGCGGCGAAGTCCTTGATCAGCGGCTTGCCGCGCGCGATGGCGGCCTGCACGGACGGAAGTGACAACGCAGCCTTGTGGCTCTCTCGGTCGTCCCAGACCTCGGTGACCCATACGGCGTCGGCGTCACTCGGGTCACGCGCGACCACGTACGAAAGGCAGCCCGGCATCTCGCCCGAACCTTCGAGCAAGATCGAGATCAGGGCGTCGCGTTGACCCGGCGTGGCGATAATCTTTCCGATGAGTCCGAACACGTGTCCTCCGGCAGCAATGAGGTGGCGGGCATACGTAGGGCGATCGCGGCGGCCCCGCAAGATGAAGCGTGCAGCCGCTTTTCGACCCAAGAGCTCCGACTTCTGTCCTCGTCGCCCATCCGCTCCTGGCCCGTGTCGGGCGCAGCGGCGCATGCCAGCGTGGGACCATGATCTTCGATATCGTTCTCGGCGACCCCGCTCGCGATTCACTCGAGATCGAGGCGCTGCTCCGAGAGGTCTACGTCGCGGGTGGCTTCACCGATCCCGACCGTGCCGAATCTCTCTTCCTGGCCCCGGCGATCTTCGCGCGCGGCCGGGTGCTCGTCTCTCGAGATCGAGCAACGCAGCGCCTCATGGGGATGGTGATCGTGGCTTCCGCGAGCTCCCCGGCTCGGCGCCTCGCCGAGAGCGGAGAGTCGGAGATGCACTTGCTCGCGGTCGGAGCCCCGTTTCGGCAGCGCGGTCTCGGCGATTCGCTCGTGGGCGCCGCTCTCGACCTTTCGCGTCGTGAGGGCGATCGCAAGATGGTCCTCTGGACGCAGCCGTCGATGACGAGCGCGCACCGCCTGTATCTGCGCCACGGCTTCGTGCGGGTGGAGGCTCGCGATTTCGAGCAAGCGGGGCGAAAGTTCCTCGTCTTCGAGCGCGAGCTCTGAGGGCGCGCGGGGCGCCTCTTTCGAGGCGCCCCGTGTAGACGCTACTCTTGGGCGGTGAGGATCCGGCTCACGACGCCCGCGCCGACGGTGTGACCGCCCTCGCGCATGGCAAATCGCATTCCGGGTTCGAGCGCCACCGCGCGAGCGAGCTCGAACTCGATCTCACCGCGCGCACCGGGGTCGAGCGCACCGGTCGGGATGCGCAGGGTGCCCGGCACGTCGGTCGCCCCGAAGTAGAACTGCGGGGTGTAACCGGAGGCGCAAGGGGTCTTTCGACCCCCTTCCTTCGTGGTGAGCATGAACACTTCCGCTCGCCCGAGCCGGTGAGCGCCGACGGAGCCGGGCGCAATCAAGGTTTGCCCGCGCACCACGGCGTCCCGGCTCAAGCCACGAAGCAGGAGCCCGACGTTGTGACCCGCGAGAGCGCGAGGCACGTCGTGATGGAACTCCTGGATACCGGTCACCACCACGCGGCGCCTTTCTTCGCCGCGACCGATGATCTCCACTTCGTCTTGGACGGCGAGCACGCCGCGCTCCACCCGGCCGGTCACGACCGTGCCGCGGCCAGCGATGGTGCAGACGCCTTCGACGGGCATCAAGAACGGGGAGAGGAGATCACGCTCCGGCGCCGGGACGTGACTGTCGAGCGCCTCGAGCAAGCGGACGATGCCCTGCACGTGCTCGTGCTGGAGCTCGCCTCGCTCGAGCGCCCGGAGCGCACCGAGCGCGGAGCCGCGCACGAACGGTACTCGCACGAAGCCCTGATTCTCGAGCAGCTCCGCGACCTCCATCTCGACGAGATCGAGGAGCTCCGCGTCGGCGATGTCGACCTTGTTCACGAACACCACCAGATGCTCGACCCCGACTTGGCGCGCGAGCAACGCGTGCTCCCGCGTTTGCGGAGCGAGCCCCTGAGAGCCGTCCACCAGCAAGATGGCGCCGTCCATTTGCGACGCCCCGGTGATCATGTTCTTCACGTAGTCGGCGTGACCCGGGCAGTCGATGTGAGCGTAGTGGCGCGAAGGCGACTCGTACTCGACGTGGGAGGTGTTGATCGTGATGCCGCGGGCGCGCTCTTCGGGCGCGCTGTCGATCTCGTCGAACTGGCGCGCACGACCCCCGTACAGCCTGGCGGCCACCTGCGTGAGCGCTGCCGTGAGGGTGGTCTTGCCGTGATCGACGTGACCGATGGTGCCGACGTTGACGTGTTGTTTCTCGAACATGACTGCTTTCTCTTCTTTCCTCCTCGGTCTTCGAAGACGAGCTTCGGACCGCTGGAATCCTTGGAAATTTCTGGCCCTTTCGTGATCGGAGCCCGAGGGACAAAACGCGAAAACCCCCTCGGGCTCGAAGCCGGAGGGGGCGCTGGGACGACTTATTTGGAGTCTTTAGCCGCGCGATTCCTCCGACCTCGAGCTACACGAGTCCGACGACGCTGCCGAGGGCAGCGACGCGGCCGAGTAAGACGAGGCGGAGCTCAGGAAACGCACGGTCGAGAGACAATAAGGCTTCGCTTTCGATCTTTCAAGGCCTCGTCTCATCCTCGTCACTTCGCGGGCTTGTCTTTGGGCTTCTTTCGCGACGTTGGCCGGCGCGTGGCGGCGGCGAAGGAGTCCTGCCACTCGCTTTCGGTGAGCAATGACTCGAGCCTGCGTGACGCCTCGTCGAGCGCCTGAGGTCTCTTCATCAAGTCGAGCCACAGGTCGCCTCGTTCTTCGAGACGAGCCGGAAGGTTCCGCAGCGTGTAGCTCGTCGGCGTAGCGGAGCCCGCTTCGAGCTCTGCCCAGGTGCACGGAGCAGAAACGGGTGCACTCGGACGCGGCCGGACTGCGTACGGCGCTGCGAACGTCGCGCCGAAGCCGTTACGCCCCGTATCGACGAGGATGCGCCCGCCGCGGTCGGCCTTGATGAACTCTTGAGTCAGGTGCGCGGGATCGCGTTTCACGAGCACCGCGCCGAGCCCGTGGGAAAAGCGCCAGACCGCCTCGAAGCTCGCCGTCCGTTCGAGGGGGACGGCGATGTGGAAGCCTTTCGAGCCCGAGGTTTTCACCCAGCTTTCCAGCCCGAGCTCCGCGAGGAGGTCGCGCACTCCCAAGGCGGCTCGCCGCAGCGCCGAAAGGTCGTCCGCGGCGGGGTCGAGGTCGACGATGCAGAGGTCGGGCTTCTCGAGCTCCGGGAGGCGCGAAGGCCAGACGTGAGGCGTGACGCAGTTCTGATTCGTGATCCAGAGCAGCGAACGCCGATCGCCGACGAGCGCGTAGTGCGAGGTCCCGCCCTTCTTCGGCACCTCGACGCGCTCGAGCCACTCGGGGAAGCCTTTCACTACATCCTTTTGGATGAAGCCCTTCTGGTGGATGCCGGCGGGGTAACGCTCCATCGTCACCGGGCGTCCGCGAAGGTGTGGCACCATCACGTCGGCGACCCGCTCGTAATAAGCGGCGAGCTCGCCTTTGGTGATGCCGTCGTCCGGGAAGAGCACCTTTTCGGGGTGGGTGATCAAGGCGTCAAAGCCTGAACCAGTCTGCAGTCTGTCGCCAGGGTGAGCTCGTCCGTCGCGACGCACTCCTCGGGTTCGCAGACCGTGCCCTCCGTGCAGCGATCGTTCTCCCCGCCACACGCTTCGGCTTCTTCACGCTCGTACACGCACGCGCCCGTAGCGCAGCTCGGCGAGTCCGGCGGGCAGCGGCAAACGCTGAGACCTCCGCAGCTCGACCCGCGTCATTCCCACCCTCGATGGTACGCCGAGTCCTCGGAAATCTCGATCGGTCAGGCCGCTCGAATGTCCGCCAGAAGCTCGGGGCAGGGCGCTTCGAAGAGATGACCGAAGCCATCGAGCGCGCGCACCGTCGCCTGCGGTAGCGCGCGAGCGTATCGTTCGAGGTGAGCGAACGGTACGCTATCGTCGTCTCGGCTGTGATAGAGGACGACGCGTGAAATGGGCGGGAGCCGTTCGGCAAAGTGCTCGCCCAGCACGAACTCGTCGACGTCCCAACCTCCCGATCCCCAGAACGGAACGGCCACGAGAAAGAGCCCGCCGATGCGGGGAAACTCACGGCCTTCGGAGAGCACCTTCAGCAACACCGAGCCCCCGAGCGAGTGTCCGATCAAGAGCGCGTCGTCTTCGAGCGCGCGGAGCCCAGCGTCGACCGGACCGCGCCAGCGACTGAAGGCAGGGTTGTCCGGGTCGGGCATGATCGGATGCCTCACGTCGTAGCCTCGACCGAGCCCCCGCTGGAGCGTGTGGAGGAATGGCTCGCTGCCTTCACCCTCGCCCTGGCTGCCGGCGCTGTGAAGGAAGAAGACCTCCCGTTTCCCGCTCATCGCTCGCTCGGTTCGCGCTTCTTGGGCGGGACTGGATAGTGCCTCTCGAGCTCGTCGTGACGGGTGAACCCGAGGGCTTCGCGTTGAATCTGCACGTAGTGGAGGCGCAGGAGCACCTCGTCGCGCTGCGCATTGAAGCGCTGCACGAGCTCGCGCTTCCGGACGACATCGCGAGCGTCGACGGTCTCGAGCTCTTCGTCCAGACGCTCGAGGGCTGCGAGGCTCGCCTCGAGGCGACGCGCCGAGCTCCCCATCGAGTGCGCGGCTTCCTCGACGAGCTCGCGCTGAAGCGCCGAGAAGTCTCCGCGCAGCGCGGCGAGTCCGGAGAGCTCTGGATACGCGGCCGTGTCCGGCGCATCTCGCGCCACCTTCCGGGCTATTTCGCGGAACCGGGCTGACATCGTGCCGGGGAAGCTACTAGCACGTCCTCGGGGGCGTTCCCGCCCCGGAAACTGGCCGCGCCAGTTTCTCCCCTTCATCCGCTTCGCGGATGGCTAGTGCTCCTTTCTTTCCTTCTGCGCCGACTGCTCTTTCTCGCAAAGCGATTGTTACTTCCGAGACACCGCACTACCACGCGCCCCCCGGTGCGGCCCGCTCGAGCCGTATCCTCTTCTTCGACACAAAAAGAAGAAGCCCAACGCCACCGGGCGCTGGGCCTCTCCCGTGCTTCTACTGGTGCTCAATCGAGCGTCGGGGTCGTCCAATCGCGCCACTCCGCCAGGTTCCCGGTGTCCTGCGGATGTGCGTCGATGGTGCCCGGATCATTACCCGTCTTGAGCAGGAACTTCTTCACGGCGGCGCGGAGCGCGGTCTGGTGCTCGGGACGAGAGTTCGAACAGTGATCTCCGTTGGTCACGTTCGAAATGTAGGAGATGTTTTCGCCCGCGCCGAGCGCCTTGTAAACCTCGGCTCCAGCGAGCGCGGCGACGTGCGCGGACTTGGGCCCGAGGTTCGTGATGTGCGGGTTGTCGAGGATGAGGAGCCCGCGCGGCGCGATCATCGCGAGGATCTCGTGGGTATCGATGGGAGCCTTGGTCGGGCTGCCGTAAAACGACGAGAACGCGTCGCCGAACCAGGGCTGTTCGTTGTACGCGTTTTGCAGACCCTGCGCGCCTTCACCAGGAATGCCGCGGTAGATCGGGACGCCCGCGGTTCCCGACTCGAACGGCACGGTGAGCGCGATGCGCTGATCGAAAGCACCTACGGCGAGCGCCCCCTTGCCGAAGCGGGAGCAGCCACCCGCGCCGAACGCATCCTTCTTGAGGATGCTGCCGTCGGCCTGCTGAATGACGTCGATGATGCGGCTCACGCCCCAGGCCCAGGCGACCAAGATCCCGGTGTCGCTGTCGGAGCCGTAGATGTCGTAGAAGGCGCCGGCCTTGTTCTGGCGCCCGGTTCCCTCTGCACCCGCGTCGTACGGGTCGTACTTGATGACGGCGACGCCTTCGCTTTTCACGAGGTTGCTGTGCGAGAACTCGCCGAACGCTCCCGTGCCGACGCTGACGAACACGGGGAACGGCCCTTGCCCCTGAGGCAACTCGACCGAAGCAGAGAAGCTGGTCTGCTCCGGGCCGTCGGTCACGTTCACGGTGATGCTCGTGCTGCTGACGGTCCCCGTGACCATGGCGGGCTTCGGACCCTTCGCGCCGTACACGTACCTTTCAGCCTGCGCCTTGATCTCCGCGCGCCGGCAGCGCCACTCGGCCTTCGTAGTGATGGTCGTGCCGTCGAGCTTCTTGAAAGGATCGGGCAACTTCGAGTTGGTCGGGAGACCACCGGCGTCCGGAAGCGTCCCGACGGCGCAATCCGTGCCGTCGTCTTCCACGGAGCCTGTAGTGGGGCCGGCCCCGCCCGAACCTGCGGCGCCAGCCGAACCTCCCGCGCCGCCGGCGCTGCCGCCCGTTCCCGCGCCGCCGAGACCGGCCGTGCCGCCACTATTGCCGGCCGATCCAGCGCTCGACCCGCCCGTTCCCGAACCTGCCGCGCCTCCCGCGAAAGCACCGCCAACGCCCGCGGAAGATCCGCCTGTGCCGGTTCCACCGGTCGCGCCGCCGACCGCGCCTCCGCCCCCGGAGTTCGTGGACCCTCCGGACTCCGTGCCCGGTTCGGTCACGTCACTGCTGCAGGCGGCGAGGGTGATGCAGGCCGGAAGCAGCGCGAACGTGAGCAGCGCACGACGGAGTTCCATCTTCGTTCTAATCTTCATGCTTTCGTGAAAACCGGGGCACACAGAGCGCTGCTCGACTCGCCACTGAATTCCCGTCGGATGCGGAAGTGATCGCATCAGAGTGCAGCTGGTAGCCGATCGGAGTGAATGAGGCCGGGCGAGCATCCTGCTAGCGTCGACCCATGAGGGACGGAGAGGGCGTCGACCTGACGACGCAGATCGGGCGCTACAACGAGGCCTGGAATCGGCACGACATCGACGCGATCCTCGCGCTGCACACCGACGATTCCGTGTTCGAGAATCACACGAGCGGCGGCAAGGGCGCGGGCAAGGCGGAGATCCGCCGGATCATCGAGGCGATCTTCGCGACCTTCCCCGATCTCCATTTCGAGACGCGTCGCCTGTACGTTCGGGACGAGCTCGTGGTTCAGGAGTGGACGGCGAGCGCCACGTTCAGCGTCGAGATCGTGCGCGCCGGAAAGCGCTACCCGCCAACGGGGAGGAAGATCGTCTGGAACGGCATGGACGTGATCCCGATGAGGGACGGGCTCGTCGCTCGCAAGGATGTGTACGCCGACTCGATCGGCTACCTTCGCCAGATCGGCGTCGAGATCGCTTGAGCACCAACCAACGGCCGAGCTCGAGCGCGGAGTGATGCCTCCGCGGCCTGACCAAGCGGCGGCGAGCGATCGCTCGATTCAACGAACCTTCGGGTCTAGACACGCGAACTCGGGGCTCGGAGCAGGGGCCGCGCTGCAATCGGGGTCGGGGCCGCACGCCTCCTTCGACGGCGTGGGCGCCGGATCGCCCGCTCCGCACGCTCTAACGCTGGCCCGCGCGTTGGGGCGGCAGCTGAAAGGCGCCGACAGCGAGAGGAAAAGGCTCGCGATGATGGTGGCTTTGGCGAGTCGGAAAAGGTCCATCTCTTCGTGGTTCCCGGTAGAAGAGAGGCAGGCGCCGCCGAGGACGCCCGCCTCTCGGCGTCGACGAGTCAGTCCACGACCAGCGTGGGCGCGAGGCGAATCGCGCTCATCAGGTTGTAGACGTTGGGTGACGTGCCGAGCACCGCCTGGTGAAGCTCCTCGAGCTGCTGGCGACCGCCGCGCGCCTTGAGGTGGACGGTGCAGGCGATCGAGTCGAAGCCGGGCGCGATCTTCACGAGGCCCATCGCGCCGCGGATGTCGATGCTGCCGCGCGTCTCGATGCGGACGTCTTCGAGCTCGATGCCGAGCACGGCGGCCTTCGTGGCGTACCCGAAGAGCATGCAGGCGTTCAGCGCGGCGAACAGGTACTCTTGGGGGTTCGGGGCCGAGTCGTGCCCGAAGAACTCGAGCGGCTCGTCGGTCTTCATGACGTGACGGCGCGCGATGCGCTCTCCGCCGAGCTCGTACGCCTCCACGCGGTGTTCGGCGGAGGCGGCGCCGGTCCATCTCGACTCGACTCGAAACGCCGCGATGGCTTGTGCAGGGTCCTCGGTGACCGTCTGCACGGCCCTATCCATCGCCGCGAGGTCGAAGCCGTTGAGGGAGGGGGTGAGGGGTTGAACGAGTGCTTGTGCCATGGGGGATACCGGTCCTTGTGGTTCGATGTCGAGGTAGAGGGTGGGTGGTTCGAGAACGGTGAAGGTCAAACGAGTGAAAGCTCCGAGAAGGTGCGGCGAAAGTTCGGATGTTGCCGGCCCGCGTCGACGAAGGTGGCGACGTAGGAGCGGCGCTGGACGTCGAGCAGCTCGGCGCGGTCGCGCGCGCGGAGCTCGCGCCCGATCGCGCGCTCCAGCGCCTCGGCGTCGAGCTCGGCTTGCTTGTCGAGACCGTCTTTCAAGAAATCGACGAGGCGCTCGTAGTCGACCAGGCCGTGCTGAACTTCGGCGGCGCTGAGCTCGCTCGCGATCTTGTCGGCGACGAGCGTGTCGATCTTTGCGTGTTGGGATTCTTCCAGCCAGTGATGGTGGAGGAGCTTCTTGAAAAGCGGATCGATCGCCTGGTCGGTCTTGACGCTCTCGACGTAGTGGCGCTGCGTCGTCCACTCGATGTGGAGGACCAGTAGCGCGACGCCGAGCTGCGAGTGCTCGAGCACGGCGTCCGCGATGTCTCGCGACGGCCCGATCACGTCCGGGCGCCCGCCGAAGCCGGCACGGAACGCGTCGGCGAAGCGCTTGAAGAGCTCGATGTGCTTGGCTTCTTCTCCGGCGAACTGCAAGAGCGCTCGGATCTCGTGATCTTCGGCGTCGATGCGGCTCCGCGCGTGATCGAGGACGAACGGGAGGATGAACTCCTCCACCAGACCGAAGAGTCGCAGGTAGCTGTGGCCGCGGAGCTGGTTCAGCGTGCGCCGCTCGACGCCGTCGAGCATCGCGAGGTCCGCGGTGCCGGCTAGACTTTCGGGCAGGAACGGGAGGGAGAAGTCGAGCTCGTCGCCGGGGCCGAGCACGTCGTCGAGGTGCCAGGCGACCCGCGCCGACGCCTCGAGCGTTGCGCTGTAGGTGTACGGTGCGTTCATGCACGAGAATGTGCGGGGCCCCCGTGTGGGACTCCGTGGGCGGCGGCGTGTGAAATCGGGTCGCCGTTCGCGACGGGCGTGGTTTGACGGCGGCTTCTCTCCGTCGCATGACCTTCCGCCTTGGCCCCCCGCGTGAGTCTCTCCGACACCGAGCGAGAGAACGCCGTCGAAATCCGCGTCCTCGGTGAGCTCGGCGTGTTCCGAAACGGCGAGCGAATGGCGCTGCCGCAGTCCAAGAAGGCGCGGGCCTTGCTCGGCTACCTCGTGCTGACCGGGCGGTCACACCGGCGCGAGCGGCTCTCGCGGTTGTTGTGGGACGTTGCGGACGACAGCCGAGGCGCGCTGCGCTGGACGCTGAGTCGAATGCGCGCCGCCGTCGACGGCGACGGTCCGTCGCTCATCATCGCGGACCGCGACGAGGTGCGCTTCGATCGCTCGAGGGTCAAGGTCGACGTCCTCGACTTGCCGGCGCTCCTCAGCGACGACCTGGAGCACGCCTCGGTCGAGGCGCTCGAGCGCGCGGCCGCGATCTTCCGGGGCGAGCTGCTCGAAGGTTGCGACTTGCCCGACTTCTTCGACTTCACCGCGTGGCTCGCCGCCGAGCGCGAGCAAGCGCGCAAGACGCAGGCGAAGCTGCTCTCGGCGCTGACTTCGCGGCTCGGCGAGCCGGAGCGCGCGCTACCCTACGCGCGCGCGCGGGTGAAAGTCGATCCGCTCGACGAGGCGGCTGGGGTCGCGCTCGTGCGCCTGTTGGTGCGCTCCGGCCGCAAGCCCGAAGCCGAGGAGCACTGCGAGTCGGTGGCGCGCCTCCTCGATCGTACCGGACTACCGCGCGCGCCGCTCTGGCCCGCTCTGCGTGCGGAGCTCAACACGCCGAGAGACGTCCCGGCGAGTCCTCCTCTCGCGATCTCGATTCCTGCAGAAGCACCGGTCGCCACGCCGGCGCTCGAGCGGCGCGGCGAAGCCGAGATCGGGCTCGTCGGCCGCGACGCAGAGCTCGCCGAGCTCTTGAAGGCGAAGGCGAGAGCCGCGGAGGCGCAGCGCCCCGCGCTCGTGCTCATCACCGGCGACCCGGGCATCGGCAAGTCGCGCCTGCTCGCGGAGGCGATGGTTCGCTTCCAGGAGGGCGGCGCTCGAGCCCTTTCGGCGAGCGCCTTCGAGGCGGATCGCAGCCTGCCCTTCTTGCCCTGGATGGAGCTTCTCCGCGCGCTCGATCCGGGGACGCTCGAAGACGGGCTCCGTGAGCAGCTGTCGCCGCTCTTGCCCTCGACTCTCGGCGCGGGCGCCGCGCCGTCGGATCGAGATAGGCTCTTTCGCGCCGTGACGAAGCTCCTGTCCGCTGCGCCGCTCGTCGTCTTCGACGACGCGCAGTGGCTCGACGACGCTTCCACCGCCCTCCTGCACCACGTGCTGCGCGCTCTCTCTCGCCAGCCGTTCGTCGTCGTGCTCGCTGCACGCCGCGGTGAGCTCGCGGACAACCCGGCGCTCGTGAGCTTGCTCCGGGGCGCTCGTCGAGATCGGCTGCTGTACGAGGTCGAGCTCGGCCCGCTCGCCGCGGAGGAGATCCAGGCGCTCGCGCGCGCGGCCCAAGCGACGCTCGATCCGGCGCGCATCGTGCGCGAAAGTCAGGGCAGCCCGCTCGTGGCGCTCGAGCTCGCGCGCTGGAACGGCGAACGAGGCGACGCGCTTCCGGGCTCGCTGCGCGAAATGGTGGCGGATCGTCTGGAGCGCTTGCCCCGCCCGGCGCTCGAGGCGTTGCAGTGGGCCGCCACGCTCGGCAGCCATTTCGCGGTCGACGCGCTCGCAGAGCTGACCGGGCAGAATCCAGAGGAGTTGCTGCGCTACCTCGAGCTCCTCGAGCGTCACGCCTTCTTGCGCGCGGGCACCTCGGGTGGCTACGTGTTTCCCCACGAGCTCGTCGAGAAGGCCATCTATCTCGCTGTCTCGGAGCCTCGGCGCAAGCTCATGCACCGCCGCATCGCGGAGCTGTTCTCGACGAGCGGGCGGGAGGAGATCGTCGCCAACGACGTCAGCCGCCACGCGGCGCTCGGGGGTGACTCCGAGCTCGCTGCGCGCGCGTGCCTGCGGGCGGCGGAGCGCAGCCTGCGCGTGTTCGCGAACGACGAAGCCCGGGGCTTCGCTCGGCGCGGGCTCCGGCACGCGGCGGCTCTCGACGAGGCTCGACGGATAACGCT
>JAEZYO010000942.1 GCA_023419055.1 Pseudomonadota bacterium
ATCGTTCCTCGGTGGCAGCTTCGCTCCCACCTCGTACCTCGTGCACCTCGGCGGGAGCGCGCTCGCCGCGTTCGGCGTGGCGCGCCTCAAAGTGCACCCTCGCACCGAGCTCGGCGCGCTCGCGTTCCTCTCCGCAGCGCTCCTCCTCGCGCGCTCGCTGCCCGCTTCGGCCAACGTGAACTGCGCCTTCGGCGCGCGCGCCGGTTGGTCGTGGCTGCCGGAGAGCGGAGCTCTGTTCTTCGTCTGCGGAGCGCTGCTCGCGCTCGGCACGAGCGTGGCCGTCACGCGCGTGGCTCGGCGCATCGCCGGGCGCGCGCTCGTGGTTACTCCCAGCGCGCGGCGCGGCACTTCCGAGCGCCTGTCGAGCTACGGCGCGGGCCTCGCGCCGCCGTAAACCCAGCGCGTCTCGGGTGCGGGCTCTGGGTCGAACGCCCCCCCTTGCCAGAGGATTGCGAAGGTGGTGGCGAGCACCGCCGCGCCGCCGAGAGCCACCTTCAAGAGCAGGTCGGACGACTCTTCTCGCGCTGGCTGAGGCGGCGGCACGGCGAGGGCCGCGCTCGGGCGCGCGGGGTAGAACGAGAAGGGGCCGCACCGATCTCCGAAGCACTCGGCGATCGAGAGCCCGCCTCGGTCGCGCCGAGCGATCGCCCAACGCGCGCAGCTCGTGCCGGGCTCCGGCAACGCTCGGGCGCCGAGCACGCGAACGCCCGCGAGATCCTCGTCGCTGCAGGCCACGACGGGGGCGAGCCTGAGCACGAGCGCGGTCGCTCCTTCGCCGAGCGTCACCCAACCGGCGAAGAGTAGTCGCTCTCCGCGGAACACGCGCGCATGGTGCTCACCCGCAAGGGTGACGACTTCGCGCCCCGCCGCTCGCCCGTCGAGCTCGAGTCGATCCCGCGACGACAGGCCTTCCACCGCGACACTCACGGACGAAGTTTTCGCTCCCGGCCCCGCCGGCGCCCCGAACTCGGGCGCACGCCGTCCCTCGAGCGCCTCGGCTCGAGCCGCCAACCGCGCACGCTCCGAGGCGGAAAGATCTCCCACCCGCTCGGCGACGCGCCAGCGCTCCGCCATGAGCCAGGCGGCCTGCGGTAGCTCGGGGTGAGCGCGAAGCTCGAGCTCCACGCCGCTCAAGGTTTCGAGGGCGCGACGTTCGTCGAGCGAAGCGGCGGCGGTGCGCGCAGCGTCGAGCGCCGCCTCGAGGCGGAGGGCGAGCTCCGCGTCGTAGGCGGGATAGGTGGTCGCGGGTAGCGAAGGCACCGACCCTTTGCTCGGCGTCGTCTTGAGCTCGACCTTCGTCTGGCGCGCTCTCTCGTAAGACGCGATGCTCGTCTTCTCGGTCGGGGTGGGCTCCCCGAGGAAATGGAGGACGAGAAGCAGCGCTTGGCTCACGGGAGGGGTCTTGTTAGAGTCGTGGGCTCGCGAGTTTTCGGGGCCGTTGCCTGCGCGCGCCGTCCCGAGCCTACCCCATCGTGTCCCGTGCAGATCGACTTCGTCAACCGAGAGCTCACCGTCAAGCTCGTTTACTACGGCCCCGCGCTCAGCGGCAAAACCAGTAACCTGCAGGCGCTTCATCGGGTCGCAGATCCGAGCGCCAGCGGGCGGCTGATGACGCTCGAGACCAAGGACGACCGCACGTTGTTCTTCGATCTCTTGCCGCTCACCTTCCGCAGTCAGGGTGGCCTCGCCGTCAGGATCAAGGTCTTCACCGTCCCCGGGCAGGTGATCCACGCGTCGACGCGGCGCCTCGTCGTGCAAGGCGCCGACGGCGTCGTCTTCGTCGCCGACTCGCGCGTGAGCGAAACCGAGCAGAACGCGGCTTCGTTCATGGACCTGAAAGAGAACCTGAAGGTCCACGGCATGCAGCTCAAGCAGATGCCGCTCGTCATTCAGTTCAACAAGCGTGACTTGCCGGACATCCGGAGCGACCACGACATCGCGGCGCTCGCCGCGCAGGGTCGCGAGCCGGTATACCTCGCGGTCGCGACGCGAGCGAAGGGCGTGGTGGAGACGTTCGTCGGCCTGCTCCACCTCACCTGGAGCGCGCTCGACGCCGAGCACGACCTGAACCGCAAGTTCGGCTTCGACTCCGACGCCTTCCTCGAGCAGGTCGCGCAGAAGCTCGGGGATGCCCGCAAGGTCGCCGACATCATGGCGGAGAGCGTCGGCGGGGCCCTCGAGGTCCTGCGCCCGGAGGCACACCCCGGATGACCCTCCAGGTCGAGAACCTCGACAGCTTGCTGCTCGGACAGGGGGCGCGGCTAGAAGAGCTGATCGACAAAGAAGCCCTGGCCGAGTTCGTGAAGAGCTTCGCCGAGCTCTACTCCGTCGGGATTCGCGTCTTCGAAACGCAAGGCAAGCTGCTCGCGGAGTCGACGTCCGACGGCGCGCTCTTCGAGTACCTTCGCACCACTCGCGCCGGGCGCGCCGCGCTGGACGCGACGGCCACCGCCGTCAAATCGGCGGACCCGGGCGCAGCGCTCGAGACGGAGGTGCTCTGCGCGACCGGGGCTCGCTACGCG
>JAEZYO010000943.1 GCA_023419055.1 Pseudomonadota bacterium
TCAGCGAGAGTTTCTGGATCGAGCGCTGCCGGCGCTCTCCGACAGCGTGTCGGAGGTCGACGAGTTCGGGAAAGCGGTCGTCCATTTACCGACGAGCCATCGAGCGAGTTTCGCGGGGGTCTTGCCGCTCCGGGCCATCGTCGTTCACCAGCGGGGGGAGGGGCCGCCGAGGTTCAAACGCGCCAATAGCGCGGAGGTGTTGCGAGCGCTCGCGCCGAGCACCGTGTTGCAGCTGCCAGGCTGCTCGGCTGACATCGTGCGACGCCTCGGGCAGGTCGCCGTCAGGCTCCCCGGCTACGTCTTCGAAGCGAGCCCCGATCTCGCCGCGAACGTTGCCGAGCTCGAATCTCTTCTCAGCGAGGTGCAGCGTGTCTGAAGTCAGCGCCGTCATCACCGTCTACAACCAGCGGCCCTATCTCGGTGAAGCGATCGAGAGCGTGCTCGCTCAGACGTATCCCGTTCGAGAGATCATCGTCGTGGACGACGGCTCGGACGACAAATCGATCGAGGTGGTTCGGAGCTATCCGGGGGTCATCGGAGAGGTCACGCCTCGTCTCGGTCAATCCGGCGCCATGAACCGGGGCGCGGATCTCGCGACGGCTCCTTGGCTCGCGTTCCTGGATGGGGACGACCGGTGGATCCGAGGAAAGCTCGAGCGCCAGCTCGAGATCGCTCGTGAGACCGCGTCCGATGCGATCTTCGGGCACGCGACGCAGTTTCTGGATCCGGCCGCGGGAGATTTGAAGGTGGATCTCTCGCCCCGCCCCGCCTGCCTGCCGAGCGCGATGCTGATTCGCGCGAGCGTTTACCGCGAGCTGGGCGGTATGAACCCCGAGCTCGGTCCTGGCGCGGTGCTCGAGTTTTTCGGACGCTTGAAGCACCAGGGCGTCAAACACCTGCTCGCTCCGGACGTCGTGTACGAGCGTCGCGTCCATGGCAAGAACACCGCCTTTCTGAGCCCCAAGCTCACGCAGAGCTACGCGCGCGCGCTGGCCACGCTGCGGCGTCGCACGAGCGCGACCTGAGCTCACGCGCGACGTGGCGGGTAGCGAACGCCGCGACGTAGCTTCGGCTGCGCGGATACCCGAGCGAGGGCGCGCTCCGGCTCGAGCGCCCTCTTCTCGCCGCTCGCCGTGACGCGTTCCTGCACGAGCGCCTGCGCCACGAGCTTGCACGGCGCCGGGTTCGATCCGGGGCGCAGCGACTGATGGGCGATGAGCTCGACCGGCGAAATCGGGTTTCGCTCGAGCGCGGCGATCAGCGGTGCGGCGCTCGAACACCCGAGGACGTCGCGAAGGAACCGAAGGCTGTCCCAGAGCGCCAGCGTGGTGCAGCGCAGGCTGGCCCTCGAGGCGAGCCAGGAGGCATCGAGCTTCGGGGCGAAAGAGGCCACGAGGAGGGCCGCATCCACGGACCACGTGATGTCTCCCACCGCAGACTCGAGCGCCCCGTTTTCCAAGAGGTGAGCGAAGAGGGCTCGTGCCTCGGGGACCATGACTCGAACGCCCAAGAATTCCTGCTCTTGCGCGTCACGCCGAAGCTCGGCGTCACCCTCCGCCGTCGGGTCCTGTGCGCTGGCTCTCGAGCGCAATTCTAGCCTCACCGCGCGAGAGCCCGGCGCTGCGAGCCCCAACGCTCGGTGCGCGAGGTTCGCGGTCGCGTTACGGCGCGAGAGCGGCGGCTGGGTGGTCCAGCCCAACTCGAGGAGCCGCGCGAGCACCGCGTCGCCTTCGGCCCCCTTCACCAGGAGGGCGATTCGACCGAGCGAGCGCGCAAAGTCTTCGGCTTCGGGGAGGAGTCTCGAAACCGCGGCACCCTTGAGCAACAGCGGACGCACCGGGAGCTCCGCGAGCGCCTGCGCGACCGCTCGCGCCGCGACGGCGTTGCTCGCCCAGGCGTAACGGACCACGCCTTCGAACCGGGCCCGCTCGGCTTCGACCGCCCCGAGCTCGCTCGAGCGCCGATAGGCTCGCGGGATCACCGGAAACGCTGCCGCGCAACAGCGAGCCTCCGGATCAGCGGCTCGCCAACGTGTCCAGGCCGCGGCGGCGTCGTCTGCGGGCCCCACTGCGCCGCGTAGCAAGTCGTGACAGCAGGCGCGCGGCCAGGCTCCCCCCATTGGAGCGCCGCTCCTTGCCCAGTCGAGCACCACGTCACGGAGCGCGCCGCGCGGGAGACCCTCGGCGACTCGCGCCCAGGTCGCTCGGGGGGCAGTATTGGCTTCTTCCAAGGTCAGCTGGGCTGTCACGCGCGGCGCCCCTTCACTCACGCGGTATGGTTGCCCCCGTCGCCGGACAAAGACAAGTTCGCTCAGCGAGCCGCCCTTTGCGCGGATGATCCGAGGAGCTCGTCGTTCAACGGGGTCGCTTCTCACCGCTTTCACGCCGGCACTATCTCCCTTCTCCTGACGGCGACGAAGCGCTGCAGCCGCTTTATGTTGCGCTCGCGATCATGAAACCCCTGGCAGTATGAAAAAGCGGGTTCGGAATTGTCATCTCCGGAGTGAACTCATGCTTCGGGGGTGAGAGCCAGATAGGTAATTGATGAGATTGGGTGCTCTCGGGCTTCCGGGTACTCGTGAATCTGTGCCATGGTGATAGGTCACGAGATTGGAGGTAGGGCATGAGAGACACTTGGCGGCGGAATACGTTGCGGCCCCTCGCGGTGTGCCTGCTCGTTGTGAGCGGGTGCGGCGGCGGCAGCGAGGAGAGCGTGAGCACGCTCGAGCAATCGGTGGTGTTGGTCAACGCCACGTTCGACAGCGGAAATGACGGCTTCGTCTACGCGGACGACGCCTTCGGGACCGCTGCGCCGAGCGGCGCTTCGGGCACGAACACCAACGGGCAACTGCGGGTGACTCTGGGGCAAGCGCCGAACTCGGGCGCCAACTCCGGAGGCTTTCTCCGCACTTTCAGCGCGTCGGGGCCGGTCAGCGTCAGCTTCGAGTACAGCCTCCAGCTCGCGAATACGTTCGAGAGCCCGGAGTGCGCTGAGGTTCGAGTCACGGTGGACGGCGTCTCGTACGGATCTTCGGGCAACCCGTACGTCGTGCGGCTGTGCGGGGCTGCGAGCCCGGCCTCCGGCACGTTTTCGTTCACGACTCCGTCCCTGAGCGCCGGCACGCACACCATCTCCGTCGGAGGCTTCCTCAACGGGAACAGCTTCAGCGACGAGATCGCTCACGTCGACATCGACGACGTCGTGGTGAGCGGCTCGGCGCCGGGAAGCTGCGGTGACTCGCAGTGCAGCGGAGGAGAAACTTGCGGCACCTGCCCGAGCGACTGCGGCGCCTGCCCCGCCGGGGCCTTCGTGGAGAGCGGCGGTCAGGTGGTAATGGAGGCCGAGCACTTCTCGACCAACACCCCCCAGGGTGGCTACAGCTGGGTGCTCGACACGGCGAGCTCTCCCTCGGGAGGTCAGGCCGAGCTCGCGAGCCCGAACGACGGCGCCTCCGTCAACACGGGTTACACGACCTCGAGCCCGCGCCTCGACTATCGAGTGCAGTTCGCCACCACGGGGACCTACAACGTGTGGGTGCGCGGGCGCGACTCCGGGACCGTCGGCAACAACGACTCCGTCCACGTGGGGATCGGCGGCGTGGCAACGGCCAGCGCGGACCGCATCAACGGCTTCACCGGTAGCTTCGGCTGGAGCCGCTCCACGCTCGACGGAACGAACGCGACCATCACGGTAGGCACGGCCGGCATCCACACCATCAACGTCTGGATGCGAGAGGACGGCTTCGTCTTCGACAAGATCATCCTCACGCGTAGCGGCAGCTTCACGCCGAGCGGCGCCGGCCCCGCAGAGAGCCCCCGAGTGGAAGCGTGCGGAGACGGCGCCTGCGACGGCGCGGAGACGTGCACCACGTGCTCCGCGGACTGCGGAGCTTGTCCACCGACGTGCGGGGACGGCACGTGCAGCGGGGGTGAGACGTGCACCAGCTGCTCTCTGGACTGCGGTGGCTGCCCTGGCTCGGGCCTCGACTCGCGCCCGCCGAACCCCACGTGCGTCGCCCCGCCGCCCATCGACACGAGCTTCACGCTCCGGCGAAGGTGGCCGAACCTGACCTTCTCGCAGCCGCTCGGGCTGCAGCAAGCTCCGGGGCAGAACGGGATCTTCTACGTCCTCGAGAAGACGGGGCGCGTGCGCGCGGTCCCGGACAACGACGCGGCGACGAACGGTAACGTCTACGACTTCATCAACCTGAGCAGTGTCGTCGTCACCACGGAGGAGGGCGGCGTCCTCGGAATGGCCTTCCATCCCGGCTACGCCAGCAACGGGTACGTCTTCATCTCGTACACGCTCAACGTCAACGGGCTCGGCTTCGTCACGCGCGTCTCGCGCTTCAAGCGCGGCGTGAACGGCACCACGCTCGACCCGAGCAGTGAAGTCGTCGTGCTCCAACACCCGAAGATCAAGTTCAACCACAACGCGGGAAACATCGCCTTCGGCCCTGACGGCTACCTGTATCTCTCGCTCGGGGACGACGCCTATCAAGACCCGACGCGGCAGCTCATGGCGGCCAACCCGAACAACTGGTTCGGCAAGGTGCTGCGCCTTACCGTGAGCGTGGCGCAGAGCCCGAGCCCCGCGTACACGATTCCGCCCGACAATCCGTTCGCGGGCGGAGGCGGCCAACCGGAGGTCTACGCCTACGGACTGCGAAACCCCTGGCGCTTCAGCTTCGATCGGCTGAACGGCGAGCTGTGGCTCGCGGACGTGGGCGAGGACATCTGGGAAGAGATCGACGTGGTGACGAACGGAGGTTTCTACGGCTGGCCGCACCGCGAGGCGGACCTCTGCCGGCCCGGTCGCGACTGCAACCTGGCGTACGAGCAACCGGAGTACGCGTACTTCCACGCCGGGCCCGCCTCGATCACGGGCGGATACGTGTACCGCGGCGCGCAGATCCCGGAGCTTTACGGCAGCTACGTCTACGGCGACTACATCACGGGCGACGTGTGGGCCTACGACAGAGAGAGCTCTCTGAATCAGACCATCCGCACGGGTGGTGCCACGCTCTCTGCCTTCGGCGAGGACAACCAGGGCGAGCTCTACGCGGTGCGCTTCTCGAGCGGTACCATCGAGAAGCTCGAGCGGCTGAGCGGCGACGGTCCGACCGACTTCCCGGCGCTCATTACCGACACGGGCTGCGTCCAACCGTCGAACCCGACCCAGGTGGTTTCCGGCGTCATCCCGTATTCGATCGCGGTGCCGTTCTGGTCCGACGGCGCGGAGAAAGAGCGCTTCCTCGCGCTGCCCGACGGAGCCGAGCTCCACGTGGACGGCTCGGGAGACTGGGAGCTTCCTCCGGGCGCGGTGACGATCAAGCACTTCCGCCACCAGGGTCAGCTGTTCGAGACCCGGTTCTTCGTGCGCCATCAAGACGGCAGCTACTCGGGCTACACCTACGAGTGGAACGAGACGCAGACGCAGGCCACGTTGGTCCCGGCTGCGGGCAAGAGCCGCAGCTTGCCCGGGCTCGACTGGCGCTACCCGAGTCGGAGCGCCTGCTTCGCTTGTCACACCGACGCGGCGGGCGGGAGCCTCGGGCTCGAGACTCGGCAGGTCAACATCGACGGTTACTATCCGTCGACTGGGCGCACCGCGAACCAGGTCCTGACGCTCGACAGCATCGGCATGCTGAGCGGCAACACGGCATCTCTCTCGCCGCTGCCGGCGACGAGCGATATATCGGTGCCGCTGCAAGATCGTGCGAAGGCCTACCTGCACGCGAACTGCGCGCATTGTCACCGGCCAGGCGGGACTGGGCGCGGGCCGCTCGACGCGCGCTTCACGACCCTCTTCGGTGACATGCGGCTCTGCAACGAGCCGCCGGCGCTCGGCGACCTCGGCGTGCCCGGCGCGACGCTGCTCACGCCAGGCGATCACCTGCACAGCATCGCGTGGTTGCGCATGAGCCAGCGCGGCGACGGCGCGATGCCGCCGCTCGCGAGCGAGGTCGTCGACGTCGCCGGGCGCGACCTCTTGCAGCAATGGATCGGGGGCCTCACCACTTGTCCGCCCCCGACGTCGCTCGCCTGCGACGTTGCGGGCAACCGCGTCGCGAACTGCAACTTCTCGAGCGGCCTGGCTCCGTGGTCACTGAGGCTCAACGGTGGCGGCGCGGGCTCGGCGAGCGTCGCCTCGGGTGAGCTGCGTCTCGACGTGACCAACCCCGGCACGCTCGACTGGCACGTTCAGGACGTTCAGATCCTCGGAGCGTTGCCAGCCGGGAACTTCCAGCTCAGCTTCGACGCTCGTGCCAGCGCGCCGCGCACCCTCGTCGTCAACCTCGGAGAGGAGGGCGACAGCTACGCCTCGTTCTGCCAGCAAAGCGTGGCGCTCACGACGACGACGCAGACGTTCGTCATCCAGTGCAACGGCCTCGCCGGTGACAACCAGGTGAAGCTCGACTTCAACGTCGGGAACGGTGGCACCGCGACCGTGTTCGTCGACAACGTCTACTTCGGCCCGCCGCGGTAGCGCTCTTCGCAACGGCTGAGCGCGGTGTTCGAGATCGCCGCGCTCAGCCCAGGTTCCAGCGTCAGCTGGCTTCGAGCTGTTCGGCGGGTTGAAGCGTCTCGAGCTTCGCCTTGATGAGCGAGCTCGAGTCGGGCGGAGCCGAGTGCCGCAAGTCGCCGAGCTTGCTCTCGATGAACGCGAGCCGTCCGCAGACCTCGACCAGCGCGTCCCGGTTCGTGCGTTCGACGCCCGTCTGCACCAGCGCATCCACTGCGCTCTCGAGCTCGCGCGTGCAGCTTCGCAGCTGCGTGAGCGCCCTGTCCGACTCGGAGAGGCGTGGTCGACCGCGCCGCTCACCCTGGTCGCGCCGAGCTTCCAGCAATTCTTGCCGGAGCTTGCGCACGCTCCAGTGTTCCGCGCATGCGCGGTGAAGCCACTGCTCCTGTTCCTCGGGGGGGAGCGGGATCACGAGGCTGAAGTGGCTCGCTTCCAGCCGGCCGAGGCGCTCCGAGCTCGGCAGGGTTTGAACCAGCGCGTAGACGCCGATGGCCTGGTTCAGCGCGGAGCGGCTGAGCGGACATTCGGCGCGATCGGCGAGGCGCCGAACGGAGTTGTTCTTGTTGCGCCGTCGATCCCTCCAGGCCTGCGCCGAGCCGTGAAAGAAGCGATCGAGGATCAGGCGCCCGATCGCGAGCGTCCGCTGGAGCCCGGTCTCGTGCATGATGCGCGAGAGCTCCACGACGACTTGCTGTAAGTCCCCTTCTTCGTTCGAATTGGCCACTCCCTTTACCTTCGCCTTCCATCTCGGTGGCCCCCTACAAAACCCAAGCTCGTTGATTCGATTGGTCCGGCTGCTCGGACGCGGCATCCCTCCCGGCCGCTAGAAGCTTCTCAGTATCCCTCCCGTCCCTCTCGACGCACCTACTCGTAGTCGCTAACCGCTGATCTCGTCGGTTCCTTCCCGGCGTTTTCGAAAGGCGGCGACTTTGCGATCGCGAGCACGAGGCCCGGCCGCCGTCGACCCATGACCTGCGGGCCCTGCAACTCCGAGACGAGCTCCTGAATCTCGTCGAGGCTCGCGAGCAAGGCCGTCGATCGTTGCTCCGAGCGCCCCAGCCGATCGCGCGCCGCGCGCAGGGCCTCCACCGCTCTTCGGGCCTGCACCTCCGCTTTTTGTACGGCGGACGAGGGTGGTCGGCCGCGGCGCTTGCCGGCTTGCTGTCGAAGAGCTCGAATGGCGAGGAGCAAATCACGAACGCTCCAGGCGTTCTCCGCGCTCTGGTGCAACAGGTTCAACGCGACGTCGTTCGGTAAACCCACCACGCGCGTGACCTGCGTCGGGCTCAAGGGAGCCAACTCCAGCACTTCGGGGTTACGTTCGATGAACAAATGCACATTGACAGCGTCGTTGAGCGCCGTCTTTTTGAACGGGCAATGCGGGTGATTGACCAGACGGCGGAGCGAGACATCCCGCCGGTCTCGTCGAGCACGCCAGCTCGCCTCGTCCCCGCCGAGCGCATCGAACACCACGCGCCCGACCTGGAGAATGCGTTTCCAGGCACATTCGTGCTCCGCAGCGCGAAGCACCCCCACTAC
>JAEZYO010001019.1 GCA_023419055.1 Pseudomonadota bacterium
ATGGGGAGCGGCAGACCAGCCACCTCGTTCCACTCGTCGCGCTCGGAGTCGTAGACCTCGACGCTCGCCTGGTTCCCCGCTTGTTCGTCGTGCAGGTGCTGCCCTCCGACCGCGTAGATCTTTCCGCGAGCGACGCCGCCGCCCAGGTGGTTTCGCGCATGCCGGAGAGGAGCGAGAGTGGTCCAGCCGGCGGAAGGGTCAGCCAGATCGAGCGACCAGTGCTCGGCGTGGTCGCTCGAAATGACGTTTTCGTCCGGCGGTCGTACGGCGCCTCCGAAGTAGTGGAGCTTCGTCCCGACGCGCACCAGCGCCCCCGCTCCCCGCTCCTCGGGTAGTGCCGGCATCTCCTGCCAAGCGTCGCCGGCCGGATCATAACGAAAGGTTCGATTCGTGCTCCCTCCCGGGCCGTCACCCACGAAGCCGCCGACGAGATAGAGATACGTCCCGTCCGTCGCTCTCCCAGCATGAGTCAGCGGGAGGGGCGCAGGAGCGAGCGGCGACCACGTTCGTGCCTCGAGGTCGAACACCTCGCCCTCCGTCGTGACCGGCCAACCGCTCCCCTGCACGAACCCTCCGAAAATGTAGAGCTTCTCCCCGAGCACGAGCCCTTGTGCCTCGTAGCGTGGAGTGCCCGAATCCGGTCCGGGCTCTTCCCATCGGAGCGTGACGGCTTGGCGCTCTCCGCTCGGCTCGACCGACTCACTACTGCACGAAAGAGCGGTACCGAGAGCCAGCGCGCACGCGAGGCGAATCGGCGAAGAACCGGAGAGAAAGCGAGTTAGCATGAGGTCGAAGCCAGCTGGTCAGGGAAGCTGGGCCGCGCGCTTGCCGCGCCCGTGACGAGGCGCGCGGGCTCTTACCACGACCACCGCTTCACTCCGAACCACGGAGCTATTCCTCTCGGCCGCCGATTTGATCGACTCAACGTTCGGACAGAGTTCAATCTTGAATCGAGGCGGTCCTGGCGGAGGCCAGAGGACGCTGCATTTCGCTGCGCTGCGCCACGAAAAAGAAGCCTCGAACACGCGAAGTCCTTCGAGGACGACGTGCCGATTGAGACTAGTCTTTCCCCGTGCTTTGGTTTACTCCCAAGCCTTCGAAGGACTGGTAACGATACATGAGCGTCAAATCCTTTCTCGTCATCGCGTCGCTCGCGATCAGTGTCCTCATCGGGCTCGTGCTCGGGCGAGGAGCGGAAGCGCAGGGTCACGTGGCCGGTCCTGATTCTGGCCCCAAGAAGGTCAAGCTCGGGCTGTCGATGGACACCCTGAAGGAGGCGCGCTGGGCCAAGGATCGCGACTCGTTCGTCGCGCGCGCCAAGGAGCTCGGGGCCGAGGTCACCGTGCTCTCTGCGAACGGCGACGATACGCGCCAGGTCGCCGACGTGGAGTCGCTCATCACCTCCGGCGTCGACGTGATCGTGGTCGTGCCCCACGACGGCAAGGCGATGGCGAAGGGCGTGGAGGTGGCGAAGCGCGCCGGGATCCCGGTCATCGCGTACGATCGATTGATCGTGGACAGCGATCTCGAGCTCTACATGACGTTCGACAACGAGCGCGTGGGCGAGCTCCAGGCCAAGTACATCCTCGACACGCTCAAGGACGCGCCGAAGCCCATCAAGCTGGTGCGCATCTACGGCTCCAAGACCGACAACAACGCTGCCCTTTTCAAGAACGGCCAGGACGCGGCGCTCAAGGACGCCATCGCTTCCGGCGCGGTCCAGGTCATCCACGAAGACTGGGCGGACGACTGGAAGCCCGAGAACGCGAAGCGCATCATGAACGCCGCCATCACCAAGCACGGCAGCAAGATCGACGCCGTGCTCGCCTCGAACGACGGCACCGCGGGCGGCGCGATTCAGGCGCTCAAGGAAGAGGGCATCACCGGCAAGGTGATCGTGACGGGGCAAGACGCCGAGCTCGTGGCGGTGCAGCGCATCGTCGGCGGCGAGCAGTCGATGACCATCTACAAGCCCGTCGAGGCGCTGGCGAAGCGCGCCGCGGAGACCGCGTTCGCGCTCGCGACCGGCAAGGCGCTGATCGCCAAGGACGAGATCGACAACGGCAAGCGCAAGGTGCCGACCATCCTCTTGGACGTGGTCACCGTCACCAAAGAGAACGTCGACTCCACGCTGGTGAAGGACGGCTTTCACACGCGTCAGGCGATCTATGGCAAGCCCTGACGGGCGAGCGCCCGTGCTCGAGGCGCGCGGGCTCGTCAAGCACTTCGGGCAGGTGATCGCGCTTCGCGGCGTCGACTTCGACCTGCGCGAAGGCGAGGTCCACGCGCTCTGCGGCGAGAACGGCGCCGGCAAGTCGACGCTCATCAAGACCCTCTCCGGTATTTGGCCGCACGGCAGCTACGAGGGCCAGATCCTGATGGGCGGCAAGGAGCAGCGCTTCCAGCACATCTCCGACTCGGAGCGTGCCGGGCTCTCCGTGATCCATCAGGAGCTCGCGCTGGTGCCGGAGATGACGGTCGCCGAGAACGTCTTCCTCGGCCACGAGCCGCGGCGGTTCGGCATGGTCGATCACGATCGCATGCTGGGCGACACCGACCAGCTGCTCTCGCGTTGGGGGATCCACGTGAGCGCGAGCGCGCGCATCGGTGATCTCGGCGTCGGGCAGCGGCAGCTCGTCGAAATCGCGAAGGCGCTCCGTAAGGAGTCCAGGGTCTTGATCCTGGACGAGCCGAGCGCGGCGCTGACCGACAAAGAGGTGGCGGTGCTGCTCGACATCGTCCGCGAGCTCCGGAGCCGCGGCGTCAGCTCGGTGTACATCTCGCACCGGCTGGACGAAGTGTTCGCGCTCTCCGATCGCATCACGGTGCTGCGCGACGGTAAGACCGTGATCACGATGGACGCGGACAAGACCGACCGCGCCACGCTGATCGCGCACATGGTCGGCCGCGAGATCGACAACCTCTTCCCGCGCAAGAAGAGCGATCCGGGCAAGCCCTTGCTGGCGGTGAAGGGGCTCTCCGTCGTCGAGCGCGCCGGCGAGAAGGCGCGCATTTCGGACGTCTCCTTCGAGCTCCGGCAGGGCGAAGTGCTCGGCATCGGCGGGCTCATGGGCGCGGGCCGCAGCGAGCTCTTGATGCACTTGTTCGGGATCTGGGGCCAGCGCACGGCGGGTAGCGTCGAGCTCGACAAGGCCCCGCTCGCCGATTCGCCGTCGAAGTGCATCCAGCAGGGCCTGGTGCTCGTCACCGAAGACCGCAAGCGCTACGGCCTCGTGCTCGACCAGACGGTGGGCTTCAACCTCTCGCTTTCGGCCATCGGGGAGTTTTCGCCGAACGGCTTCGTGGACCGCGACGAGGAAGTGAAGAAGAACGGCGAGTACGTCGGCTCGCTCCGCATCAAGGCGTCGAGCCAGGAGACGATCGCGGGCACGCTCTCGGGCGGCAATCAGCAGAAGATCGTGCTCGGCAAGGCGCTCATGACCAAGCCCAAGGTCGTGCTGCTGGACGAGCCCACGCGCGGCATCGACGTCGGCGCGAAATACGAGATCTACGAACTCATCAACGATTTGACGGCACAGGGTGTGGCGGTGCTCCTCGTCTCGAGTGAGCTCCCGGAGCTCATCGGCATGAGCGACCGCATCCTGATGCTGGCCGAGGGCCGGATAGGCGGCTCGTTCGAAGGTAGCGAGATCACGCAAGAGGCGTTGCTCGCTGCCGCCATGCGTCCGAGCCAGGCCGCGGCGCAAACGGAGGGATCATGACCATCGAGGCAAAAGTCAGCCCGCAGGATCTAGCAGTCAGTGGACCGCGCAGTCGGCCGCCCGAGCCGGCGCGTGGCGCGCCCGGCGGAGGCATGACCCCAGCCGCCAAGGTGGGCCTGCGAGACTTTTCGATGCTCATCGCGCTGGTGGTCATCTGCGCGGTGTTCTGGTCGATGGACTCGACGTTCCTGAGCGCCAGGAACCTGTCGCAGCTCGCGATCGAGCTCTCCGCGACGGCGGTGCTGAGCCTGGGCATCCTGCTCATCATCCTGCCGGGCCACATCGATCTCAGCATCGGCAGCGGCCTCGGGCTCATCGGCGGTCTCGCCGCGGTGCTCGTCACCCAGCACGCCGTCTCCGCGCCGCTCGCTCTGCTCGCCTCCACGCTCATCAGCGTGGCGATCTACGCGGGCATGGGCGCGATCATCGTCAAAGAGAAGATCCCGTCGTTCATCATTACGCTCGGCGGGCTCTTGGTCTTCAAGGGCGTGCACTGGCTCGTCATCAGCAATTCCACGATCCCGGTCGTGACCGGCGGCGAGCAGAACCTCTACTCGATCCTCACCACGTACTACCTGCCGCCCGTGTTCGGGTACGTGCTCACCGCCGTGATCGTTGCCCTGCTCGGGCTCGCGTCGTTCAACAACGTCAAGAAGCGCAAGGCTCGCAAGCTCGAGGTGGACTCCGAGGCGGCGTTCTTGCGCTGGTTCCTCTCGGCGCAGGTGCTCTTGCTGTTCGTCGTCGTGCTGAACCAGTACCGCGGCGTGCCGCTCGCGTTGCTCGTTCTCGGCGCGACGGCGTTCGTGATCCACGTCATCTCGCAGCACCTCCGGCTCGGGCGCTACCTGTACGCGATCGGCGGGAACGAAGAGGCGGCGTTGGTCTCGGGCGTGCCCACGGGCAAGGTGGTGGTGCTCGCCTTCGCGATCATGGGCGTGATCGTGGCGATCTCCGGCTTCCTTCAGACCGCGTTCGCCGGCGCGTCGACCACGACCACGGGCGCGCTCATGGAGCTCGACGCCATCGCCGCGTGCGTGATCGGCGGCACCAGCCTGAAGGGTGGCCGCGGCTCGGTCGTCGGCGTGCTGTTCGGCGCGCTCATCATGTGCGTGCTCCTGAACGGCATGACGCTGCTCGCGCTCTCGCCGGAGATGAAGTTCATCGCTCGCGGTGTCGTCCTGGCTCTCGCCGTGTGGATGGACGTCAGGCTCTCTCGAGCGACGGCTCGCCGCTGATCGACGGACGCGGACGCCCCGTCATACCCCGAGGAGATCGGATCGAATCGTCCGATCTCCTCTGCTGATCGGCTCCGGGTGAGGCACAGTTGCGCGCTGCACCATTGGTCAGTGTCGCAGCACCCGGTTTTGCCGGGATGAAACCGATGCAAACGCCTGAAAGTGACGATGGCCCATCGCTTGCAGTGGGCCACTCACATGTCGATCATCGCGTTTATCATCTTCGGCATCATCGTCGGTTTCATCGCTCGCGCGCTCATGCCGGGAAGGCAGAGCATGGGCATCATCGGCACTTGCCTCTTGGGGATTGCCGGCTCCTTCTTGGGAGGCCTCATCGGCAACCTGCTGGGCGGCCGTGACCTCTTCGAGCTGCACAGCGCGGGGATCATCGGGAGCGTCATCGGCTCCCTCCTGATCTTGTTCGCGGTAGGCAGCCGGCGTCGCCGGGCCATCATCTGAGCTTTTACGCGGAGGTCCAGCGGGCGC
>JAEZYO010000258.1 GCA_023419055.1 Pseudomonadota bacterium
CTTCGGGATCGTGCGACCCTCGACCGGCTGCTCGAGCGCCTCGCCGTCGGTGTCACGGCGATGTTCCGTGACCCCACCTTCTTCGCGACCTTCCGCGAAGAGGTGGTCCCGGTGCTGCGCACCTACCCCTTCTTGCGCATCTGGCACGCCGGCTGCTCGCCCGGCGAGGAGGTCTACTCGATGTGCATCCTGCTCGAGGAGGCGAACCTCCTGTCGCGAGCTCGTATCTACGCGACCGACATCAGCGCGAGCGCGCTCGCGGAAGCGCGGCGGGGAATTTTCCCCCTCTCGCGGATGCAGGAGTACACGCGCAACTACCAGGCTGCAGGAGGCGTGAGAGCCTTCAGCGACTACTACGCGGCCGGCTACGAGCACGCGGTCTTCGACACGCGCCTGACTCAGAACGTGCTCTTCGCTCAGCACGACTTGGCGATCGACGCGTCGTTCTCCGAGTTCAACGTCATCGTCTGCAAGAACGTCATGATCTACTTTCGACGCGAGCTCAAGAGCCGCGTCTTCGGGCTATTTGTGTCTAGCCTTTCGCCCTTCGGCGTGCTCTGTCTAGGCAGCAGAGAATCCCTGCGCTGCACCGAATACGAGAGCGCCTTCGACGTCGTGAGCGAGGCGGAGCGGATCTACAGGAGGACCTACTGATGCCGGAAGTCAAACCGGGTCGCGTGCTTTTGGTCGACGACAACCCCGCGAACCTCGAAGCTTACGCCGCGATCCTCGAGCCGCTCGGGGCGGAGCTCTTGCGCGCCAACAGCGGGGAGCGGGCGCTCTCGCTCGTGCTCCGGGAGGAGGACCTGGCCGTGATCCTGCTCGACGTACAGATGCCGGGCATCGACGGTTACGACACGGCTCGCCTGATCCGGAATCGCGAACGCTCACGGCACGTCCCCATCATCTTCTTGACCGCTTCGGACCGTGAACCCCGCGTCGTCCAGCGCGGCTACTCCGTGGGCGCCGTGGACTTCCTGGCAAAGCCCATCGACGCGGACGCGCTCAGGAGCAAGGTCACCGTGTTCCTCGAGCTTTCACGGCGCGCCGCGATCATCCGCGAGCAAGCCGAGCAGCTCCGAATCGCCGGGGAGCGCAAGCTGAAGGACTACCAGCGCTGGAGCGAGCAGCGCTACGCGACGCTCGCCGATGCGGTCCCTGAGCTCGTCTGGACGGCCGACGCCGACGGCTCGCTCGTCTTCCGCAACCGGCGCTGGCTCCAGCACACCGGTGGCCGGGCGGCCCCGCCGGGCTTCGAAGACCTGATCGAGGGCGAAGACTTGGCGGGCTTCTTGTCGAGCTTCGCCGCCGCTCGCTCCGAAGGTCGGGCGTTCGAGTCCGAGCTCCGCTTCAAGGGCCCCTGCGAGCCACGCTGGCACCTGATGCGCGTGGTACCGACGCGTTCCAGCGACGGATCGATCTCCGGTTGGGTCGGGACCGGCACCGACATCGACTCGCAGAAGCGCGATCAGCGCCTGCTCGCGATGCTCGCGTCCGTCACCCGCGTGCTCGGCGAGCTGACGGAAGGCGCGGCCGAGCTCGACACCGCGCTCGGCTTCGCGCTCCCGGTGCTCGGGGACGCTCTGCTGCTCGACTGGCGGCCCGAAGACGGGCCGCCGCGGAGGGTCGCTCTCGCGGCGCCCGGCGCGCGCGCCCCTGCCCTCGACGACGCGCGCCTGGACCTCGCTCCCTCCACGGTCGTCTACACGGGACGCCCGGAGATCCACCTCGATCTCGAGACCCCCGAGTCGACGCGGAGCCTCGAGTCGGACCAGATCCGCTTCTTGCGCGAGCTCGGGATCCGCGCGTACCTCTGTTTGCCGCTCTCGAGCCGCGGTCGGCTGCTCGGCTCGCTGACGCTCCTCATGGCCGGCTCGGGGCGCGCCTTCTCGGCCGCCGAAGTGAGCATCGCGGAGGACGTCGCGCGCAGGCTCGCCACGGCCCTCGACAACCTCCGCCTCTACGAGGTCGCCGAGCGCGAGCGCCGGCGTTTGACCGAAGCCAGCCACTCGAAGGACGTCTTCTTGGCGACGCTCTCGCACGAGCTCCGCACGCCGCTGAACGCGATTGTCGGCTTCAGTCACCTGCTCAAGACAGGCGCGCTCGGCTCGGAACAATCGCTCAAGGCGGTCGACACCATCGAGCGCAACGCGCGCTCGCTGGCTCAGCTCGTCGCCGATCTGCTCGACGTCTCGCGCATCATCTCCGGCAACTTGAAGGTCGACATGAAGCCGGTGGGCCTGCGCGCCCTGGTCGAGGCCCAAGTCCACGCGCTGCGCCCGACCGCTCAAGCGGCTGGCGTCGAGCTCGAGGTCGAGTTGGACGACGGCTCGGCCCGGGTGCTGGGCGACGCTGGACGCCTCCAGCAGGTGCTCGGGAATGTCCTGACCAACGCCGTGAAGTTCACTCCTCAGGGTGGGATTATTCGGGTGCGGCTCGAGCAGACCCCGGAGGAGGCCGCGCGCCTCGTCGTCTCCGACACCGGCCAAGGTATGACCCCGGAATTTCTCGCCGTCGCCTTCGAGCCGTTCCGCCAGGCGCAGCGCACTCACGCGCGCTCCCAGGAAGGGCTCGGGCTCGGCCTCGCGATCGTCAAACACCTGATCGACCTGCACGGCGGCTCCGTGCGCGCGGAGAGCGCGGGCGCGGGGCTGGGCTCCACCATCACCATCGAGCTGCCGCTCGCGCCCACGAGCCACGCGCGCCACTCGCTCCCGAGCACTCCGCCCGGCGCGGTGACGCCCGCCGCCGGCGTCGCAGAAAGCGAGCTCGCGGCTCCGATCCTGCGCGGCGTCCGGGCGCTCGTGGTCGAAGACGATCCGGACGGCTGCGAGCTGCTCGAGACCGTGCTTCGAGGCTTCGGAGCGACCGTCACCACCGCCAACAGCGCTCGCAACGCCTTCGAGTTGATGGAAAGCGAGCGGCCCGACGTGGTCGTCTCCGACATCGGTCTCCCCGACGAAGACGGGCTCTCGTTGATCCGCCGAGTTCGCCAGACCGCAGGGCTGAGCGACCTTCCGGCCGTCGCGCTGACGGCTTACGCCTCCAAGCGCGACGTCGCGCAGGCCCTCGCGGCGGGCTTTCAGGCTCACGTCGCCAAGCCCGTGGAGCCGCGCGCGCTCGGGCTCGCCATCGCCCGCGTCTCCGGCCGCTGATGCACGAACAAGCCCACCTGGGGATCTCGATCGGCGTGGACGTGCTGCGCATGATGTGCGCGGCGGTCGCGGGCGCCCTGATCGGCCTCGACCGGGAACGGCACGAGAAACCGGCGGGGTTGCGCACGCACATGCTGGTCGCGCTCGGCTCCGCCACCTTCGTCCTACTCTCCTTCGAGATCGGCGAGGAAATGAT
>JAEZYO010000288.1 GCA_023419055.1 Pseudomonadota bacterium
GGCCTGGGCTGGCTCCTCGTCGGTCTCGCGGTGCTCGGAGCGATCGCGCTGCTCGCCTTCGCGTTCCGGCGAGCGCAGTCGCCGCTCTCGGCGCCGAACGTCGACTCCCGCGCGCCGCAGGCCGAGACCCCGCAGGCGCCCAAGGTGGACATCCCGCAGGTGAAGGGGCCCGAGGCGCCCCAGGTTCCCGACGTGACCGCGCCGGCGATCCCCGGAGTGGCCCCCGAGGTCGCGGCTCCCGAAGGCGAAGCGCCGACAGGGGCCGAGGAGCCCGGAACCGCCGAGGAAGCGAACGCGCCCGAGCCGCCCACTTCCGGCTCCACGATCACCGTGCTCTCCGGAGAGTCCGCGGGTCCGCTCACGACGTACCTGTCCGGGAACGACCCCGTGCCGCACCGCTTCATCTTGCAGGGAATCACGTTCGATACCGCATCTTCGAACGTCAACGACAACGTCATGCTCGATCAGGTCGCGGAGACGCTGAAGACCGGGAGCACCAAGGTGAGGCTCGAAGGCTTCACGGACGCTCGAGGAGAGGGCGGGAAGAACCTCGCGCTCGCCGAGTCGCGCGCCGCAGCGGTCAAGCGCTACCTCGTCGAAAAGGGCGTGCCCGAAGAGCGCATCGCGACGACGGGCAAGGGCGAGGCTCAGCCGGTCGCCTCCAACGGGACCGAGGAGGGACGCGCCATGAACCGGCGCGTGGAGCTCGTGGTGATCGAGCGCTGAGCCCTCGCGGGACGGCGCGCGGGCTTCAGCGACTCCGAGGCTCGCGCGCGTCGGGCGTCGCCCCGATCGGAAGATCGGGGTGACGCTTTTTTGTCGCTAGAGCAGCGTGCCCTTCAGCACGAAGCTCGCCACCGTGAAGTAGATGACGAGGCCGGTGACGTCGACCAGCGTCGCCACGAAGGGGGCCGACGCGCTCGCGGGGTCGAGGCCGACCTTGCGCAAGACGAACGGCAAGAGCGAACCGGTGGTGGTGCCGAACATCACCACTCCGACGAGGCTCGCCATCACCGTCACCGCGATGAGCAGGTAGTGATCGCCGTAGGTCGGGGAGATCCACTCCCAGACGACGATCCGCAAGAAGCCTATCGTGCCGAGCACGACCCCGAGCACCGCGCCGGTCGCGAGCTCGCGCCTGACCACGCGGAACACGTCGCGGAGCTTCACCTCGTTCAGCGCCATCGCGCGGATCACGAGCGTGGTCGCCTGAGAGCCCGAGTTGCCGCCGCTCGAGATGATGAGCGGGACGAACAAGGCGAGCACGACCGCCCGCGCGATTTCGTCTTCGAACGAGGCCATGGCCGTCGCCGTCAGCATCTCCCCCAAGAAGAGCGCCGCGAGCCAGCCGGCGCGCTTCTGGACCATGCGCGAGAACGCGATGCGGAGGTACGGCTCTTCTAGCGCTTCCATACCGCCGATTTTCTGGATGTCCTCCGTCGCTTCGCGCTCGACGACCTCCACGATGTCGTCCAGGGTCACGATGCCCTTCATGTGCCCGTCGGCGTCGACCACGGGCAGGGCGTTGAAGCCATGCTTCTTGATCAGGCGAGCGACCTCTTCTTGATCCATGCTGTCGGGCACGGAGACGACTTTGTCCCGCATCACCTTCTTGAGCGGCGTGTCACCCGTCGCAGTGAAGAGCTCACGGAACGAGACCACGCCGCGCGGCCTCTGCTCGCGGTCGAGCACGTAGGCGTAGTAGATGGTCTCGAGCTGTTGCCTCGATTGGCGACGGAGGTAGCTGATCGCTTCGTCCACCGTCATCTCCGGCCGCAAGCGCGCGAAGCGCGGGCTCATCAAGCCACCGGCCGCGTCCTCGGCGTAGGCGAGCAACGCCACGACTTCACGGCGAGCCGGCTCGTCGAGGAGATCGATCAACCCTTGTCGTTCCTCCTCCGGGGAGCGCTGGATCACGTCGACCGCGTCGTCGGGCGGGAGGTGCCGGAACCAGACGCGCCGCTCTTCCACCGGCATCGCGAGCAGGATCGCCGCTTGTTCGGCGGACGTGATGCCGACGAAGAAGGTGTCGGCGTCGGGCCGCGAGAGGTGGTGCAGCCCCTCGAGTCGCTCGTCGGGTGAGAGCACCTGCCAGGCGTCTTGAAGGTCGTCGACGGGCAGCTCGTCGTGAGGGTCGCTCACGTCTGCTCAAGTAGCACGACGAGCGGCTCGGGATGCCGCGGGGCGAGCGGGGAATTTCGGCACTGAGCTCGCGCGGGCGAGCTGAGCGAGGTCGCGCTGGGTCGATTTCCACGCCGGCTCGCGCGGCTCGGGGACGCTCGCAGTCGGCGCTCCCGGGCCGCGCGGCGCGTCGAGGTTCAGCGCGCCTCCGCGAACGGCGAAGCGCACTCCTGCCGGAGCTCGTCGACGGCGCTCGCCAGCGAGCTCGTGGCCGACGAGCCCTCACGATGCCGCAGCGTCACGCTGAGGTCTCGGGCCTCGCGAGCGCCCACCACGGCGATGAACGGCACCGCCGCCTCGTGACCTTCCGCGATCCGGCGCGAGAGCGTCTCATTGCGCGCGTCGAGGGCAGCCCGAAGGCCGGCTCGCTTGAGCGCCTCCAGCACCTCCCGCGCGAAGCCAGCCTGCGCCTCGGCGACCGGCAGCACCAGCACCTGCTCCGGGCAGAGCCAGGCCGGGAGCTTCGGCCCGTGGTGCTCGAGCAGCATGCCCATGAAGCGCTCGAGGCTGCCGTAGAGCGCGCGGTGCAGCATCACCGGCACCTCTCGCTCGCCGCGTTCGTCGACGTAGCGGATGTCGAAGCGGCGCGGCATCACGAGGTCGAACTGGATCGTGCCGCAGCTGAAGGCGCGCCCGAGGCGATCCTTCAGCACGAACTCGAGCTTGGGGCCGTAGAAGGCGCCGCCGCCCGCTTGCTCCGTGAAGGGCCCGCCGAGCTCGGCGAGCGCCTCGCGCAGCGCCTGCTCCGCGCGATCCCACGAGGCCTCGTCACCGGCGCGCTCGGCAGGCCGCGTGGCGAGCACGACCTCGAGCTCGTCGAAGCCGAATTTCCGATAGAACGGCGCGAGCCCCCGGCAGAACGCGACCACCTCCGGCACCGCCTGTTCGGGCGTGCAGAAGACGTGTCCGTCGTCTTGCGTGAACTGCCGGAGCCGCAAGAGCCCGTGCAGCGTACCGCTCGGCTCGTCGCGATGAACCACGCCGAACTCGGCGTAGCGGAGCGGGAGCTCGCGATACGAAGGGTGCCTCCGTCCAAAGAAGGAGACGTGCCCGGGGCAGCTCACCGGCTTGACCGCGGCGGGCTGCTCCTCGTCGGCGAGCGTGAACATGCCCGCCTGGAAGTGTTGCCAGTGACCGCTCGCCTCCCAGACCGGCTTGCGCAGGATCTGGGGCGTCCGGATCTCGGCGTAGCCCTCCGCTTCGATGTGCTTGCGCACCGCGTCCTCGAGCAGGCGGTACAGCGTGAAGCCGCGGGGGTGCCAGAACACCATCCCGGGCGCTTCTTCCTGGAAATGGAAGAGATCCAGTCGTTGAGCGATGGCCCTGTGATCGTTCGAATCGAGCATGATTTTCGGTCTCTCGAGGTTTGCCCCGAGCAGGACCGAAGACGTCACGAGCCAACGCCCAGCCCTGTCGGGGCGGGTCGTTGGTGTCGGCTTTTTCGTTCAGTTCACGCGCGCGACCACCGGCCCGCCGAAGCGAGTCGTCTCGGTAGTGGTCGCGGTGCTGCGTGAACGCATGAAGGTACAGCTTACGCGGTCTCTCGTGGCCGTCAACCCTCGGCGGTTCGCGAGCGGTTCCGAACGCGCGTGAGCAGGCTCTGCGCGCGCGCGCGGACGCCGCGATCCGGGTCCCGGAGGAGCGCTTTCGCCACGTCGCGATAGCGCGCCGGATCTTCGTCGAAATGCGCGGACATGACGTTCATGAGCGCCGCGCGGGTGCGTGGGTTCGGGTCGCGAGAGAGCTGCTCGACGGCGCTCACTCGCACGAGGATCGGAACCGAGCTCGAGAGAGCGCGCGCCACCGCGAGCCGCTCCCGTGAATGCGGAGACAGCGCGAGCTCCGCCACGAGATCGACGCGCTCGAGAGCGCTCGCGCGCTCCAGCGTTCGCGCCAGGCCGAGCGCGGTCGCGGCGCGCACGTCCGCGGATCTATCGTTCGCGAGCGTACGCAAGAGCGCGAGCGTCGCCTCGCGATCGGGCCAGAGCAGGCTGAGCGCTTCCGCGACCTCGGCGCGCACCGTGTAGCGAGGATCCTTCGCGAGCTCACCGAGCACCGCGGCTCGATGCGGATCGGAGGGATCGGTTCGCTCGGCGTCGTCGATCAGGTCGGAGATGACCTGAGTCGGGAGCTCACGGATCGGCGCTTCGGTGAGTGCCCCGGCGGTGCCCGCGGCGAGCACCAGCGACGTGGCGGTCAAGTGTGCGAGCAACCGGCGTTTGACGAGGCGGCGCATCGTGGTCCTTCTCCGGAACACCCGGTCCGCGCGCTTCATTCCCGGACTCATTCTCCTGCCGAAGCGTCACTCGCGGCGCAGGCTTGGACCGTCTTCAGCCGCTCTTTTTCGCGCTTCTTCGCCCGGTAGCGCTTCGTCAGGAATGCGGCGACGCCGAGGAGCAGCATCCCGGTCAGGACGATGACCTCGTATTTTTTCGCTCGATCGAGCACGGACTCCACGGCCTGGCCGAAGAGGTAGCCGGCCCCAGCCACCGCGATTGCCCAGAGGAACGCTCCGAGGATGTTCAGTGGTACGAAGCGGCGCGGCGGGATGCCGCAGAGGGCGATCGCGATGGGGAGCACGGTTCGGAGGCCGTACAGGAAGCGGAAGCCGACGATGATGAGATCGCCGTAGCGGCGCACGTGGGGTTCGGCGCGCTGGACGCGCAGCATCAGCTTCGGCCGGCGCTCGAGCCACCTACGACCGTGCCGCCCGGCGAGGAAGTAGACGACCTGATCCCCCGTGACCGCCCCGAGGAACGCCACGACCATGACCCACGGCAGATCGAGGTATCCGCGGCGCGCAGCGAAGCCTGCCATGATGAGCAGTGTTTCGCCCTCGAGCAGCGTCCCGAAGAACACGGCAAAGTAGCCGAAGCGCGAGAGCAGGGCGGCGAGTGAAATGCGACCTCAAATAGGGGGCAGCGATCACCGCTCGTCAACCCGGACAATCGCGCGATCCCGCGCCCGCGCCGGCCGTGGCGAAGTCGTCACCCGTAGTGGTACGCAGAGAGCCGCAGGCCGAGGACGGTGCCGTTGTACGCCACGCGCCCCGGATCGCCGATGGCCGCTCCGGCGACCACCATCAAGGGCAAGAGGTGCTCTTCGCGAGGGTGCGCGAGCCTCGCGGCGGGCGCCGCGCGAAAGTTCGCGAGGGCAGCGCTCCGGGCCGGCTCCTCCAACGTCGCGGCTTCACGCAGCCAGGCGTCGAACGCCTCCGCGACGGGGCGCGAGCGAGGGTCGCGGAAGGCGCGCAGGTTGTGGAAGGTCATGCCGCTCCCGACGATGAAGATGCCTTCGTCACGAAGCGGCGCCAGCGCTCGACCCATCGCGAGGTGCTGTTCCGGATCGAGCCCTTGCTCGAGCGAGAGCTGTACCGTGGGGACGTCGGCGTTCGGATAGGTGAGCTTCAGCGGGACGAAGGTGCCGTGATCGAAGCCGCGCTCCGCGTTCGCGCCGGTCTCGAAACCGGCAGCTTGCAACAGCTCACGCACTCGGGAGGCGAGCTCGGGATCGCCGGGTGCGGGCCAGGTGATCCGATACGACTCCGGCGGGAACCCATAGTAGTCGTAGAGGAGCGGCGGGCGCTCGGAGGTCAGCACGGTCGGTACGGGCTCTTCCCAATGTGCCGAGACGATCAGGATCGCTTTGGGCGGCTCCTCGGGCAGCGCTGCCACGGAGCGGAGGTAGCTCGCGAGCGCGTCGAGCTCCGACTTCTCCCCTAGGCCGACGTCTACGAACGGCCAGGGCCCGCCGCCGTGAGGAAGGAACGCGACTGGAAGACGACGTTGCATGACGCGTTCAGCTTGCGTCGCCAGCGCTCCCCCGACTAGCCCGCTTTCGGAAGAACAGCGTTGCCGGCCGCGCTCGAATCGCGAAAGGGTCTTCGAGACTCGCGAGGACCTCGACGTGGCCGTCCGCGCGAATGCAGAGGTGCCTGTCGTTCGTGAGGCGATTCGTCGCGTAGAGCTCGAGGTAGCGCCCGCGCTCGTCGGTCCCCCGAAAATACCTAACGGCCCAGCGTCCGTAAGAAATCGTCCCTCGCTCGGGGGATCGGTTCCGGCGACTTTAGCCCGGAGTCTGAAAAGTAGTCATCAAACGCGCGTCGGATGGCTTCATCCATGGGATTTTCTCGTCACGCGCCGGCCACGGGCCTCGATGGACCGCGGAAACGCACTCGAAACAGGAGGCTTTGCATACTCCGTCGTCGAGAGTCGAGGCATGTCAGTCGAAGCACTCCGAAGGGTGATGTCACTCGCCGCGCAAGGCATGGATGAGGACCTGGCGGCGGCATTCTACGAGCTCCTCTTGGCGACACCGCTTTTCGTGCCGATGGCGAACGGTAACGCGAGCTTGATGCGCGGACCAGGTGGACAGCCTGCGCTGCCTGCATTCCTCGACGAGGCCTCGCTCAAGCGTTGGGGCGGTCCGTCCACCGTCGCGCGCTCTTGCTCGGCTCAGCGTGCAGCGGAGGTCGCGCTCGGCGGCGCAGACGTCTGGATGGTGATTGATCCCGGCTCGTCTCCGGGCGGACAACCGGTGGCGCGCGCTGGCGTCGAAGCGCTGGCTCGCGGGACGTACCCCGGCGCCGAACGCTACGAGAACGAGGTCGACTTCGTGAACGCGCTCGCCGGCGCGGCGCGCAGCGGCAGCTTCGATCGCGCGCTCGTCGAGAAGGCTCGCCGCGCTCGCCTGATCACGATCGGGAGCGCCGCGCTCCAGGGCGCGAATGGCTCGAACGGGAGCGCCGCGAGCGTCGAGGCCATGGAGCTCCTCAGCGTGCGCGGTCCGGACGGCGCTGCCCTGTGCGTGGCTTGGCCCACGCCGGGGCCGTCCTACGCGTTCATGCCGGACTCGCCTCGCATGACACTTCCTTTCGCGACGCTGCTCCGCGCGGCCGCGCAGGTGCGTCGCGGCATCGTGATCGATCCGCATCGCATGCCCATCCCGATCCCGTTTCAACAGCTCGCGAAGCTCGGCGCGCTGCTCTGAGGGACCCGGGACCGAGCGCCCGCGCTGGGGCGATTCACGCAGCGTCACTCGCGATCTTGCCCTTCCGCTCGCGCGCATGACGCCTTAGGGATGGGGCGTGGAAACGAACGAGGTACACCGGGGCCGACTGATCGATCATTTGCAGCTCGTCGTGTCCGACGTCGAGCGCAGCAAGCGCTTCTACGGCGCGGTGCTGAGCGCGCTGGGTGTCCCGATGGGCGGCGAGGGTCCCGGCTTCTTCTGGGCGGACGAGCTCTTCGTGTCGAGCAAAGACAGCCCTGCTTCGGCCGGATCGCTCACGGGGCGGGCGCATTTCGCGTTCCAGGCCCCGAGCCGTGAGGCCGTGGAGGCGGCGTATCGCGCCGGCCTCGCCGCGGGTGGAACCGACAATGGTGCACCGGGCGAGCGGCCGTACCATCCGGGCTACTACGCGGGCTTCTTGCTCGATCCCGACGGCAACAACTTCGAGGTCGTGTACCACGGCCCCGGCAAGCGCTCGGCGGACTCGGTCAAGATCACGTTCTGAGCGCTCAGCCGAAGCGCTTGAGGCTGCGAGCGCGCGCCTTCTCCGCCTCTTCTTCCCGGTTCTTGGGCGGCGCGGTGGTCTCGAGCGAGTCCACGAGCAGACGGGTCGCGCGCGTGATCTCTTCCACCGCGCGCTCGAAGGACTCGAGATTTTTTCCGCTCGGCTGGCGTGTTCCACTCACCTTGCGGACGTACTGGAGCGCTGCGGCGCGGACCTCTTCGTCCGTAGCGGGCGGCTCGAAGTTGAAGAGCGGCCTGATGTTCCTGCACATGGCGGAACCTTACCGCCTTTCGGAAGGTGAGCAGCTTTGCCGCGAGGATCCCGCTCCTGCAGCGCGACGTTGCAGGCCTCTTTCCGGCCTCTCGACGCGCTCGCTCGGCGAGCCGGCGCTCGACGGGAGGCCGTGAAGTGCGGCCTTCCCCGGTGCGGTGCGAGCACGTAACCTTCGAAGGAGAGATGGGTACGAAGTCCTTCGTGGCTCGGAAGGTGGGCAACATCGTGGTGTACGTGCATGCCGAGGCAGCGCCGACGGACGCGGAGTGGGAGGCCGGCCTGACCTTCTTCAAGGATGCGCGCGACGTGTCGCGACTCAGCGCGCTCGTGTACACGCACGGGGGCGCACCGAACGCGTCGCAACGAGCGCGTCTGAACGCGGTGCTCGGCTCCGCCAAGGTTCGCATCGGAGTGCTCACGTCTTCCGCCGCGGCGCGCGCGGCCGGCGTGGCGGTGCGCTGGTTCAACCCGGAGCTCTCGATCTTCGGTCCCGACGACCTCGAGGCCGCGCTCGAGCACGTCCGCGCGCCGGTCGAGCAGCGCGGCGAGCTGAAGCGTGCCCTGAGCGATCTCAAGAACGAGCTCTCGCTCGATCGGAAAGAGGCGCGCTCATGAAGCGCCTGGTGGCCCTGGCCGCGCTCGGCGCGGCGCTCGGGCTTTTGGCCTGTGGTGACGACGACGCGGACGGGACGGGCTCGGGCGGGTCCTCGAACGGGGGGAGCGGTGGAGCCTCGAACGGTGGAGCCTCGAGCGGCGAAGGTGGAGCCCCGAACGACGACACGCTCTGCAGCCGTGGCTGCGTCGAGACGCTCGCAGCCGAGTGCCAGAACGGTCCGACCAGCCAAGCGGAATGCGAGTCCGACTGCGAGGCGCTCGCGGCGGGGTCGTGTGGTACCGAGTACCGCGCCTTCCAGGAGTGCGCCGAGGGCGAGGCCATCAGCTGCAGCGCATCGGGTCTGCCGACCGTGGCGGCCTGCTCCGAAGAGCAGCAAGCCTTCATCGAGTGCCTCTGAGCGGACGCCGGAGCGAGCGCGCGCGCTTCGGTAAGTGTTGTCGCACAGTGTGCGCATTTGTTGGCCTGTTCGGTTCGGCCGGGCGAATCTGCGCGCAGCCGAAAGCAGCGAACGCCATGCAAAATAGCCCGCTCCCCGCCAGCGTTTTCAGGTCGCAGCCCCCGCCCCTCTGGTACGTCACCAACGGCGAGCTCACGGTCGGGCCCGTCGTCACGGGGCTCCTCTTGAAGGGGGTCGAGTACGGGCGCGTGCCCGACTACTGCCACGTGCGGTCCATGCGCGGCGACTGGCGCAAGCTCGAGTCCGTGCGCGAGATCGCGGCTCTGAACAGCAAGGTCGGGCCGGCTCCCAAAGGGTTCGACCTCTTGACCGAGCTCGCGCGTCCGATCGAGCGCATCAAGGACGAGGACGAGCTCTGCCACGACGTCACCGCGCTCGCCATCATCGCGACCGGCGCCGAGAGCGCGATGCTGCACTACCGCGGACGCTTCGCGCGCTCGCTCGTCACCCGTTCGGTGGTGGGCCCGATGTCCAGCGAGCGCCTCGGGCATTGCTTGCCCGAGACTGACTTGGTCTTGAAATCGGCGAGGATGGGCCGGCCCGTCATGGGGCCTCCTTACGGCCCCGCCGAAGACGCGCTCTCGATCCGCTTCGCGACGAGCGAGGGCGGCGTCGGCGGCGCGGCCATGGTGCCGATCTTCATCGGCAGCACGCTCACGGCGATGCTCGAGCTCTCGCGCCCTGGCCACGCCTTCCGGCGCTGCGACCTCCAGCGCGCCGAGCGCATCGTGCAACGCGCCTTGATCCAGCGCGCTAACTGAGGCCGGCCAAGGCTCGTTCTAGCTCGAGCCCGAGCTCGCGAGCGCGAGCACGTCCGCGACCGAGACCGGCTTCACGAGGTGGCGATCGAAGCCGGCCTGGGCGGAGCGCCTTCGATCCGCGTCCTGTCCGTACCCGGTGATCGCCACGAGCACGAGGGGATCCTCGGAGTGCGCCTCGCGCAGGCGCCGAGCCAGCTCGTAGCCGTCGAGCTCCGGAAGACCGAGATCGAGCAGCGCCAGGCGCGGACGGAACTCGGCCGCTGCGCGGAGCGCCGTCGCCCCGTCGTACGCCACGCGCACGTCGTGCCCCGAGTGCTCGAGCGCTTCGGCGAGGGCGTTCGCCGCGTCGCGGTTGTCGTCCACGACGAGCACGCGTTGAGCCGTCGCGGGCACCGTGGCGGGCGCGCTCGCGGTGGCGTCGTCCACGGGGGCATCGGCGGGCGCGGAGGGCAGGCGAAACGAGAACACGCTGCCCTTGCCGAGGCCCTCGCTCTCGGCGCGGACGGAGCCGCCGTGCAACCCGACCAAGCTGCGAACGAGCGCGAGCCCGAGCCCGAGGCCGCCCTCGGAGCGCTCGATGGTGCGGCGGCCCTGCACGAACAGCTCGAAGACGTGCGGCAAGAGCTCCGCCGGGATGCCGACGCCGCCGTCGACCACGCGCACCAGGACTTCGGTCCCCGCGAGCTCGGCGTGAACCTCGATGAGCGAGCCTTCGTTGCTGTACTTGGCCGCGTTCGTGAGCAGGTTCGAGACCACCTGCGCGAGGCGCGACGGATCGGCGTCGACGAGCAGCGGGGAGTCCGAGAAGACGCGCTCGACCCGGTGCTTGCGCTGCTCGATGAGCGGGCTCGTGACCTCGAGCGCGTTGACGATCACGTCCCGCACGTCGACGCGTTGCTTGCGGAGCTCCACGCGGCCGTTCGCGATGCGCGACACGTCCAGCAGATCGTCCACCAGGCGAACCATGTGGTTGACCTGACGCTTGATGACCTGGCGCTCCCGCACCGCTTGGTCCGGAGATCGGAGCTCCATCAAGTGCAGAGAGGTCAAGATCGGCGAGAGCGGGTTTCTGAGCTCGTGGCCGAGCATGGCCAAGAACTCGTCTTTGGCGCGGCTCGCCGCCTCGGCCTGCTCGCGAGCGCGCTGCTCGGAGTCGAACAGGAGCGCCCGGTCGAGCGCCTGGGCGCACTGCCAGGCCAAGCGAATCAGGCGCTCTCGCGAATCTTCATCGAAGGTCAGCGGCGTCGGGAAGCTGAGCGCGATGGCGCCGAGCACTCCGCTGTTCCCCTCGAGCGGCAGGCACGCCCACGACGCGAAGGCCGATACTGCGGGCATCTTCGGAAACTGGCGACGACGCTCCTCGCTGGAGGGCAGGAACACCGCTTCTCGCCGGCGAACCGCCACGGACACCGGCAAGTCCGCGGTCACGTCGACGCGCTCGAAGCCGCTCACCGTCTCTTTCGAGTAGCCCCGGGTAGCGAGCGTGCGGAGCTCCGACCCGTCCGGCGAGAGCTCGAGGAACGCGCCGGCGGTCGCGTCGAGCGCTACGAGTCCGACGTCCATGGTGACGGCGACGACCTCGTCGACGGTGCGTGCTCGAGCGAGCGCCGCGGTGAGCTCTCCGGAGCTCCGCAGGAAGCGTTCGGCGCGGTCGCGCTTGCGCTCGAGGGCGTCGAGGGAGCGCGCCAGAAAGAGCACCATCGCGCTCATGATCACCACCACGGAGGTCGCGTGGAGCGCGTGCCCCGCGCTGGGTGAGAGGCGGCCCGACTGGACGGCGTCGAGGAACAGCCAACCGTTGACGATCGGAACGATCAACGTGAGCGGCAGCAACCGGCGCGCCAGGAAGCCGCCGATGGACGGGCTCGCCGCGGCTCGCGCGATGCCGACGTCGGGTCGCAGCGAAAGGATCGCGAACGCGAGGAAGCTGTCCGCGACGGCAGTGTAAGGAGAAATCCGAATGAACTGCGTCGGTTGATAGAGCGCGACGATCGAGTAGAGGTAACCCACGAGCGCGAACGCGCACAGGCAGAGCACGAGCACCGACAACGCTTGGCCGGTGCGAACGGCGCTTTCGGTCTTCCGCTCGACGAAGAACGTCGCCGCTCCGAGCAGCACGAACTGGAGCGCGGCCGACGGCGACATGCGGTTCGGGAACCGTGCCGACTCGGAGCTCCAAACGTCTCGGAACAGGAGCTCGTCGATGCCCAGGTTCACCCCTGACAGGTACTGGAGCAGAGTGACGAGTCCGATCGCGACCGGCAGCGCGGTCACCGCGTACAGCAGACGACGATTGCGGACGCGCGCGTGGTAACCGATCAGCGCAAGGCTCAACGCAGTGATCGAGAGCGCCGTGTTCGTCTTTGCGCGCATGGAGACGAAGGCGACGGCGGACGCGTTGCCCGAGAGCCAGAGCAGGAGAAATCCCGCCCCAATCACGAGCGCAACCAGCGCCGCGGCGATGCCATAGAGCTCTGCCCGCGGCCGCTCTGCTCGCCCGTCGAGCGATCGAGATCGCGCGCTCTCCGACACAGAGCGCTCTATGCCCCAGCGAGTGGCCAGCCGCTACCGACCGGAACGGTTCAAAAATGCCTCACCCCCGGGTGTGGCATTTTCGCCGAGGGCGCTGGCGCTCGGTCCGCTCGGGGACGAAGCCCGCCTACTTGGCTGCAGGAAAATAGGCTTCGAAGGTGCTCCCCGCTCCCGGAGTGCTCTGAACCATGATCGCGCCTTCGTGACGCTGGAGGATGCCGAGCACCACGGCAAGCCCGAGCCCGCTGCCCTTCCCGGGCTCCTTGGTCGTGAAGAACGGGTCGAAAATCTGGCGCTGCGTTTCAGGGTCCATCCCGATCCCGGTGTCGGCGACCGTCAGGCGCGCGTACACACCCGGCTTGAGCGGACCACGCTCACTCTCGAGGCTGACGCGATCCGCGCCGACGGTGACCGTGCCGCCCCCGGGCATGGCGTGGGTGGCGTTCGTGACCAGGTTCATCACGACCTGGTGCACCTCGGTCGCGTCGGCCAAGACTTCGGGTGCGTCCTCGGCGAAGCTCGTACGAACGGTGACCGCGGGCGGCAGCGAGGTGCGGAGCAGCCCGAGCGCGCGGGCGATCACGCGCTCCAGGCGCACGCGCTCCCGCTTTCGAGGCTGACGGCTGCTGAAAGCGAGGATCTGGCGCACCAGCTCCGCGCCGCGCGCGCTCGCTTCGGCGACCATCGAGAGCGCCTCGTGGATTTGCGGCATCGATTCGGCTTCTTCGAGCGCCTCGTCGACGTTGCAGCGGATCGCCGTGAGGATGTTGTTGAAGTCGTGGGCGATGCCGCTCGCGAGCGTACCGAGGCTCTCGAGGCGCTGCGCTCGCTCCACCTGGAGCTCGAGCTGGCGCCGATCCGTGACGTTGGTGTTGACCGAGAACACGGACTTGGGGCGACCGTGCTCGTCTTTCAGCAAGGTCCAGCTCGCCTGCACCACGACCGGCCGCCCCGCTCGATCTCGCTGGACGAGCTCGCCCTCCCACGAGCCCGTTTCGTAGAGCACCTTCTCCGCTGCCTCGAACGAGCTCGAGGCGTCGCTGAGCTTCGAGAAGTCGTGGCCGACGACCTCGTCGCGGCGATAGCCGTAGAGCCGCTCGGCGCCCTTGTTGAAGTAGTGCACGCGGTGCTCGATGTCCCAGACCAGAATCGCGTCGTTGGCCTGGTCGAGCAGCGCCGCCTGCGCGGCGATGCGCTGGAGCGCGAGCTCGCGCTCGGTGATGTCGTGGACCGTTCCGACCAGGTTGGTGCAGCCGTTCAGCCCGAAGATGGGCGTGATGGAGACCTCGCCGTACCTCAAGCCGGATGGATAAGGGGTGACCTCGCGCCAGCGCACGGTCCGGTGCTCGGCGATGGCCCGCGCGTAGTTCGCGAGGACCTCGTCGAGCGAGGGTGGCGGGATCACCTGCTCGACCAGATGCCCGATGACGGCGGATTCGGCGAGCCCGGTGGCCGTGCAGAAGGCCGGGTTCACCGACAAGAAGCGGTACTTTCCGGCCCTTCCACGCCGATGTAGAAGATGACGTCCGTGACCGCGTTGTGGACCAGCGCGCGCAACCGCTCGCTCGCGCGCAGGGCGCCCTCCGAGGTGGCGCGTTCGATCGCGATCGACGCGATGTGGGTTGCTCGCTCCACCCAGTGGACTTCGCGTTCGTTCGGGCCGCGAGCCTCGCGAAAGTACATCGCGAACGTGCCGAGCACGGAGCCGGCGGAGGAGAGGATGGGCGTGGACCAGCAAGCTCGGAGCCCGGAGGGCAACGCGAAGCCGCGGTAGTCGACCCAGGCGGGGTGCGTGGCGATGTCCTCGACGATCACGCGCTCGGCGCGGAAGGCCGCCGTGCCGCAGGAGCCCGCGCTCGGACCGATGCGCGAGCCCTCGATGGCGCGCACGAACGCGTGCGGGAGGCTCGGGGCCGCGCCGGTCGTCAACGTCTGCCGCTCAGCGTCCAACAAAAGGACGGAGCAAAGCATGCCCGGGGCTTGGGCCTCGATCAGCCGTACGATCGCTTCGAGCTGCGCGGCGAGCGGGGCGCCCCTCGCGATGAGCTCCAGCACCTCTCGCTGGCCGCGCTCGAAAGCGTGCTCGCGCAGGAGCTCCGGAGAGCAGGTCACGAGCGCGAAGCGTTGCTCGCGGACGGCGTCGACCCAACCGGTCGAGTCGACGCGCTCCGTCGCTAGGCGAGTGCCGTCGGAACGCTGCAACGTGATCGTTCCAGCGGCTTCGAGGTCGGGCCCCTCGATCAGGAGCACGCGATCGCTTCCCTCCATGAGGGATCCATAACCGACGCGCTCGGTCGGGGCGAGCCTCTCTGGCGAGAAACTCGCCCCAACCCCCGAGATGGTTCTACCCGGCGCGGCTTACCTGGGCTCCTGGCTGTCGTCGCAGTGGCCCGGACCAGTGTCGCCCTGATTGAAGTCGTCGAGCTCCCCCGTGAGCGGGCTGCTCGTGGCCGGGGCGATGTAACCCGAACCGAACGGCGGCACGACCATGGAGCCGATCAGCGCGTCCGCTTCCTCGATGGCGTCGTCCACGTCGCTGTCGTCGGCGCCGCTCAAGACGTTGAGCTTCGCCGCGATCAGCTGGTGCGCGAGCGACACCAAGCCGTTGCCGCGCACCGGGGTCTTGAGGATCGTGATCAGCTGCGCCTTCGTGTAGCTGACCGAGCCGAGGATGAGACCTCCGACGGGCCAGGCGTCCGGGTGGTTCTTCCAGAAGCCCTGGGTCAGCGTGCAGCCCTTGTCCTCCTTGCAATCCTTGGTCGAGCCCTTGACCTCGCAGGAGTACTCGCTCTCGCAGCACTCGTAGCTCGCCTCAGCGCGTCCCCGCACCTTGATCTCAGTGCCGCATTCGAGCTTCTTGCAGTCTTCGCACGCTCCGCATTCCTGCGGCAGGTCGCCGATGGACACCGTGACGCATTGGTTCGGGTAGAGCGGCTCCGGGAACGACGCGCTGCACTCCGACCCCGAGCAGACGTAGCCGTAGGTGCTGAAGTCCCCAAACGTGCTCCACTGCAACGAGAACCCCGCGGGCGCGCCGCTCGGCCCCGCGCAGACCTCCACGTCGACGGTCGAGTGTGTCGACCCGACAACATTGACCGTGACCGGATCGAGCACGCAAGCCGGATCCTTCGCTTCGAGCGCGGACGCGCTCTGCGCCTCCGCCCCATCCTCCACCGAGCAGGCCATCAACAGGGCCGGAACGACGGACAACGCGAACCATGAATTCGTTGAACCAAATGACTTCACGTGAGACCTCCTGAGAGACGGCGCGGACGTGGTGCAACGTGTGTGCCCGCACCACACGCCGCGCGCGAACCCTCCCGCTGCCGCGCGGAGTGCAGGACTTTGCGCAAGGCCGTGGCGGCTCCTGCACTCGGGAAAAGCGCTCAGTTCAACTCGAGGTCGCTCTTCGCGCTCGCGAGCGCGAGCACCTCTTCGATCGGAACGGGTTTGACCAGGTGTCGGTCGAAGCCGGCGCTCTCGGAGCGCTCGCGATCAGCCTTTTGACCGTAGCCAGTCACCGCGACCAGAGTCAGCGCGCGGGCGGGATTGTTTTCACGCAGGCGCCGCGCGAGCTCGTAGCCGTCCATGACCGGCAACCCGATGTCGAGGAACGCGAGCGCGGGGCAAAACTCGGCGCAGAGGGTGAGCGCCGAAGGTGCGTCGTACGCGACGCGCACGTCGTGCCCGAACGCTATCAGGGCCTGCGCCAGGGTGTCGGCGGCGTCGCGATTGTCGTCCACGACCAGCACGCGGCGGGGCCCGCCGGAGGCGCGCGGATCCGCAGGCGCTGCGCCATCTTGCGCGGCCTCCTGAGCGTCGAGCGAAAGAGGCAGGCGGAAGGAAAATTCGCTCCCTTCGCCGGGACCCGGGCTCCGCGCGTCCACCGCCCCACCGTGCAGCTCCACCAGGCTCTTCACGATCGAGAGCCCGAGCCCGAGCCCGCCTTCGGAGCGCTCGAGCGTCCTGCGCCCTTGAACGAAGAGGTCGAAGACGCCGGGCAGGAGATCGGGCGCGATGCCCATGCCCTGATCGATCACCTTGACCACCACGCTGTCGGCGTGGCGCTCGGTGTGCACGCGGATCCGAGTGCCGGGGTCGCTGTATTTCGCGGCGTTGGCGAGCAGGTTCCCGACCACCTGCGAGATGCGATCCGGATCGACGTACACGAGCGAGACTCCGCCGCTGCCCGTGCGTTCGACGCGATGCCGGCGCTGCTCGATCAAGGGGCTCACGACCTCGAGCGCCGTCGAGATGACGCTGTCGACCTCGATCCGGCGCCGCCGGAGCTCGACGCGCCCGTTGGCGATCCGGGAGACGTCGAGCAGGTCGTCGACCAGGCGCACCATGTGATTGACCTGGCGGCGGATGACCTCGCGCTCTCGCCCGGAGTCGTTCGGAGCTTTGAGCTCCATCAGGTGCAGCGACGTCAATATCGGCGAGAGCGGGTTCCGGAGCTCGTGGCCGAGCATGGCGAGGAACTCGTCCTTCGCGCGGCTCGCCGACTCGGCTTGCTCTCGCGCGATTTGCTCGGAATCGAAGAGCTTGGCCCTCTCGATGGCCTGGGCGCACTGCCAGGCGAGCCGCCGCACGCGCTGGCGGGTCGGTGGATCGAAGCGCTCGTCCTCGCCGAAGCTCAGCGCGACCACGCCGAGCGTGCCGCTGTTGCCTTCGAGCGGCAGCGCCGCCCAGGCGCGCTCATCGCTCGCCTCTTCGCGCGCCGCGAGCGGCAGTCGATGCAGCTCGTCCGCTCTGATGAAGACGCTCTCTCGGTCACGCACCGCCTCCGCCGCCGGAAAGGGCTCGCTGATGGAGAAGCGGCTCGGGCCCTGGTGCTCCCGGTAGCCGCGCGAAGCCACGGCAACGAGCTCGCTCTTGTCGTCCGACAAGAGGAACACGACGCCCGCGGTGGCCCCGAGCGCCTTCAGCCCGACGTCGAGCGTGACGGCCGTCGCCTGCTCCACGCTGCGCGCTTGCGCGAGCGCGGCGGTGAGCTCGCCGGACGAACGCAAGAAGCGCTCCGCGGCGTCGCGCTTGCGCTCGAGCGCGTCGAGCGAGCGGGCGAGGAAGAGCACCATGGAGCTCGTGACGACGCCGACGAGCGTCGCGTGGAGCGCGTGGGCCTCACCGTGCGAGAAGTTCGTGGCAGTATGCTCGACGGAGAAGTAGCCGAGCACGATCGGGCCCGCGATCGTGAGCGGCAGGAGCCGCCTCGCCACGTAGCCGCCCATGGTCGGGCTCGCCGCAGCGCGCATGACCCCGACGTCCGCTCGCACGCCGAGCAGAGCGAACGCGAGGAGCGCGTCGGTCAGGGCTGCGTAAGGCGAGATGGGGACGACACCCGTGGGTTGGTAGAGGTAGGCGATCGAGTACAGGTATCCGACGAGCGCGAACGCGCTGCCTGCGAGCGTCGCGAGCGCGAACGCCTGTCCGAGCCGAATGAGGCGCCTCCCCGAGCGGGTCACGCACAGGCCGGCTGCGCCGAGCAGCAAGACGTGCAGCGCCGAGATGGGCGACATGCGATTCGGGTAGCGCGGGGGGGGGCTCGTGAGCTCGGTGGCGAACAGCTGATCGATCCCGAGATCGAGCTCGAAGAGGTATTGGAGGAGCGTCAAGAACCCGAGCGCCGACGGAACGCCGAAGCACACGGCTTGCGCGGATGTCGAGCGCCATCGGAACGTCGCGCCGATCGCTCCGAGCCCGAGCAGCGTCAGCGAAAGCGCGGCGTTGGTCTTGGCGCAGCCCGACGCCACGGCGATCGCCCTCTCGTCGTTGGAGAGCCAGAAAGTCAGAAAACAGGCGCCGATGACGACGCTCACCGCCGCCGCCGAGACCGCCCAACGCTGAGTCGCGGTCAGGCGGACCCCGCTCGGAGTCTCCCCGCTCGTGGATCCCATCTACCCCCAAGGGTATCGGCCACCCCCAGCGCTCGCAATCCGCATAAAGTCGCCCGAGTGCGCAATCACCCGCAGCGATCCGCGGCTCGTCGGTCCTAAGCTTCCGGAGTGGAACGCTGCTCGCGCGTGAAGGCGCGCGGTCTCGCAAGTGACGGGGGTGAGCGAGAAATGTCGCGCCTCAGAAGCGGCCGGAAGCCGCGAAGCCCCACGCGGACGAACCTACGATCGGGCGGATGGAAAGCGCGAGATCTTCGCGGACCAACGTCTTTTTCGTCGTGAGGTAGCCGGTGAGCAACAGCGCTCCGCCGCCCGCCTGCATCAAGCCGTCCATCAAGAGTCCCATCACGACGAACACGTCGGCGAGGCAACCGGCGGCGTCCTCGCTCGTGCCGTCCGGGTTCTCGTCGCAGTGGTAGTTGCGTTGGCCCATCGTGAGCCACGGACCTACGAAGGGCACCGCGAGCCATTCGGTGCCGTTATCGAAGTTCGTGCTCATCGCCACCACCAGCCCGAGGCCGTAGGGAATGCCGGCGACCAGGTACCCCGCGGTGACGAGGCCGTAGCGCGGCTCCTCGACGAGCCGGTATCCGCTCGGGAGCGGCTGCCCGGCGCGGTACGGAAGCTCGTACGGCGCCTGGTATCCAGCGTGCGGCGGCGGGGCGTATCCCGCTGGAGGCGGCGGGTACGCACCCGGCGGATACGAGGGCGGTGGATAACCCTGAGGGGAAGCTTGCTGGGGCGGATAACTCTGCGGAGGCCACGGGTAGCCTTGCTGAGTCGGCGGATAGTCCTGCCGAGGCGGCGGCGGCGGATAGGTCTGCTGAGGCGGGGGCGGCGGATACGGAGAAGGTGGGTAGCTCGGTGCGGGTGCAGGAGGCGGTACCACCGGAGTCGTCTGTGCGAGCGCGACCCCGGTCAGGGTCGACACCATCGCTGCCGTGGACAAGAGACGAGAGCGCACGAGCCCATGTTAGCGAAGTCGGGCCGCGAAGGTTTCTTCGATTTCTATCGAGCGCGACGCGACCAGTGGTAACAAGGAGCGAGAGGAGACTCGATGAGGCGCGTCTTTCAAGCAGGTGCTTCGTTCCTGGCGCTTTTGTTCTCTCAAATTCCCGCTTGGGCTCAGAGCTCGGACGCCGCTACGGCGGAGCTCTTGTTTCAGCAAGGGCGCGATCTGCTCCGAGCTGGAAAAGCGGCGGAGGCTTGTCCCAAGCTCGCTGAGAGCCAGCGCCTCGACCCGGCGACGGGGACGCTGCTCGCGCTCGCGATGTGTCACGAAGCCGAGGGCAAGCTCGCGTCCGCCTGGGCGGAGTTCGTGAACGTGGAGGCGCGATCTCGCAGCGAGGGGCGCGCCGATCGCGAGCAGGTTTCGCGCGAGCGCGCCCAAGCGCTGCGGCCCCGTCTGTCGACGTTGGAGATCCGCGTCGCGGGCGAGACGGCGAGCGTCTCGGGGCTCGAGATCCGACGCGACGGTGTCGCGCTCGGAAGCGGAGCCTGGAACACCGCCGTGCCGGTCGACGGAGGGAACCACGTGGTCGAGGTCACCGCTCCGGGTAAGCGCCCGTGGAGAGGCGAGGTGACGTTGAAGCCCGAGGGCGACGCGCAAGTGCTCGCAATACCGGTTCTCGAAGCGGCCCCGCCAACTCCCGAGCCGACGCAGCCATCAGGCTCGGTAGCGCTCGCGCCGGAGAGCGCAGGGAGCAAGCCCTGGGGCACCCTGGAGTGGGCGGGAGTCGGCACCGCGGGCGCGGGAGTGATCGCGCTCGGCGTGGGCGGCTTCTTTCTCTCGTCCGCGCTCGGCAAGAACTCGGACTCCGAGGACGACTGCGACGGTAACGTCTGCGGCGATCAGGGCACGAAAGATCGCAACGACGCGATCAGCGCGGGGAACACCGCGACGTGGCTCGGCATCGCCGGAGGCGTGCTCGTGGCGGGCGGCGCGACCCTCTTCATCGTCGGCCGCACCAACTCGAGCAAGGAACAGGCGTCCATTCCCTCGTCGCCGCGGCTCGCCGTGGGCGCCGGCCCGCGCGGCTTCTCTGCGCAGCTCTCGACCCGCTTTTAACGAACTCCGATGAAGAACCCGAGGACTCCCGTGCTTTCGAGAAGAAACCTCCCGAGCCGCCTCTCCTGCTGTTTGGCGGCGATCGCCCTCTCGGCAGGCTGTAACGCGATCTTCGGCATCGAAGAGCCCATCCCCGAGAGTGACGAGGGCAGCGGCGGCTCCAACTCTGCCGGCAGCGGTGGTTCCTCCTCAGGCGGTGACGCGGGAGGGACCAGCGAAGGCGGGAGCCCTTCGGCCGCGGGTGCAACCGGTGAAGGTGGAGACGACGGCGGCGGTGAGGACTGCGGCAACGGCACGCTCGACGGGACCGAGAAGTGCGACGACGAGAACACCGAGGCAGGTGACGGCTGCAGCGCGAGCTGTCGTTTGGAGTCGGGCTTCGCGTGCGATCAGGGCGAGCCCTCGCACTGCACCAGCATTTGCGGCGACGGGCTCGTGGTCGGCGACGAGGCCAAGGCGGGAGGCTGCGACGACGACAACGAGGCCTCCGACGACGGCTGCAGCTCCTCGTGCAAGGTGGAGAAGAACTACGTGTGCATCGGGGAGCCCTCCGAGTGCGCGGAGACGTGCGGCAACGGCGAGCTCGACGATGGCGAGACCTGCGACGACGGCAACGACGAGAGCGGCGACGGTTGCTTCGCGTGCGCCGTCGAGGAGAACTTCGAGTGCGACAACTCGCCGCTACCCTCCACGTGCACCTGCAAGCCCGGCTATGCGCTCGAGGACGAAGCGTGCGTGCGCAAGAGCTGTATCGGGCTTTCGAACGAGTGCGGCCTGCTCGCGAACGACGACTGCTGCGCGATGCTCGAGGTTCCTGGCGGCGACTTCACGATGGGCAGCTCGACCGACGGCTCGATCTCGAGCTTCGTGCTCGACAAGTACGAAGTGACCGTCGGGCGCTTCCGCAGGTTCGTCGAGAGCTACTCCGGGCCGCCCGAGGAGGGAGCGGGCTCGCACCCGCTGATCGCGAATAGCGGCTGGCAATCGGCGTGGAACAACTCGATCGCGGCGAACAGCGCGACGCTGGCGTCGGCGGTGCAGTGCAACTCCACGTTCCAGGTGTGGGACGTCACCGGCGCCAAGGACTATGTGCCGATGAACTGCATCACCTGGCAGCAGGCGTTCGCGTTCTGCGCCTGGGACGGCGGCAGGTTGCCAACGGAAGCGGAGTGGGAATACGCGGCCAAGGGCGGCGCGGACAACCGCGCCTACCCGTGGGGTAATACGCCGGTTCCACCCCTGCCGGAGAACGAGGTCCACACCGCGCAGACGGTCTCCTACGCGAACTACGGTTGCTACGGTAACGGCGACTCCGGAATCTACAACGATGGCGACAAGTGTCAGATCGAGGACATCTTGCGCGTGGGTTCCAAGCCGCTCGGGGCCGGCAAGTGGGGGCACCTCGATCTCAGCGGTTCCGTCATGGAATGGCTGCTCGACTACTACTCCCCGACGCTGCCCGCGACCTGCGACGACTGCGCCAACCTGTCGGGCTCGTTCCGCACCATTCGCGGTGGTAGCTGGCACGATTACGGCGACAACTTGGGTTCTGGCAGCCGGAACAGCGCGAACTCCGTCGGCACTTACAACACGGGCATCCGCTGCGCGCGCGCCCCGTGATCTCCGTGATCTCAGTGCCGGTCGTCGATCACGTCGCGGGTGACCGGCGGCTTCGGCTTGGCGACGATCGGAGCCGACGGCTTCGGCGCGTTGGTGAGCGCCGGCGCAGGCTTCAAGAACACCGGCGCACGCTTCCCCCCGAGTGACGGCGCGGCCACGACGGGTACCGGTGACGCCGACGGCGCGCTCGACGCCGAGGGCGCCTGAGCGGCGGATGACGTTGCCGACGCCGGGAGGCTCGGTGTGGGCTCGCTCGTCCTGACGGGAGCCGACGCGGGCACGATCTCCGGGTTCGTCGAGGCCGGGCTCGGCGCCGGAGCTGCAACGGCGCTGGTCGCAGGCGGAGACTCTGCGCTCGCTTCGTGCCCTCGCCCCTTCCACCAGAGCGCGACCCCGGCGGCTGCGCCCGTGAAGAGAACGCCCGCGAGCGCGAGCCAGGGCCAGGGGCTCGGAGACTTGGGCGCCACGTAACTCCCGACCGTGGAGTGCGACACCGGGGCGGCGGTGCTCGCGATGGCGGACCCGGTCGCCTGCGCCGACGGCGCGGTGACCGCAGCCGCAGCCGCAGCCGCGAACGCCGGCGCGTCGTGTGAGCGAGACACGTCGCTCGAAGCCCCGGTGCACACCAGACGCAGCGCCTCGGCCGCTTCACGCGCCGAAGCGAAGCGACGGACTGGATCGCGGTGCACGCAGCGCGCGAACCACTCGTCGAAGCCGGGCGGCATGACGGCGCGCTGAGAGGGGACCGGGATGGGTTCGATGCAGATCTTGAGCGTGAGCCCGCCGATCGTGTCGGCGTCGAAGGGACGCGTCCCGGAGAGACACTCGTACGTCATCACGCCGAGGGCCCAAAGATCGGTGCGCAGGTCGACGTTCTTTTGCCCGCTGATCTGCTCCGGGCTCATGTAGTACGCGGTGCCCATCACGGCGCCCGTGCGCGTCCCCGAGTCGCCCGCGAGCGCGTGGGTTTGCGCCTTGGCGATCCCGAAGTCGAGGACCTTCGCCACCTCTTCGTCCTCGTTCCTGACGAGGAACACGTTGTCGGGCTTGAGGTCCCGGTGGACGATACCCGCTTCGTGAGCGCGGCTCAGCGCGCGCGCCACGTGCGTCATCACGCGCGCCGTCTCCGCTGGGCTGATGCGCCCCTGCCGCGAGAGGCGCTGCGCCAGGCTCTCCCCTTCCATCAGCTCCATGACGATGAAAGGAGCGCCGAGCTGCTGATCGATCCCGTGATCCAAGATCTGGACGACGTGCGGACTACGAATCGCTGCCGCGGCGCGTGCCTCGCGGTGAAAGCGAGCGAGAGCCTCGCCGCTGCCGCCGAAGTCGTGAAGGTCGAGCAGCTTGACGGCGACCGGAGCCGTGAGCCCGAGGTGCTCGGCCCGCCACACGGATCCCATGCCTCCGCGGCCGATCAGCGCCTCGAGCCGGTACTTTCCGGCAAGCACGGTGCCCACGTCGATTGGCTGCATGCGAGACCCAAAGAGTAACGCGAAACCCGCCTCGGGCGTGCCTCGAGACGGAGGATTCCGCGCGCTCGCATGAAATGTGGCCGAACGGAGCACATCTCACGCGTGGCCGAAGGCGCTACTCGAGGGCTTGTTTCACGAAATCCGCTTCGGTCAAGATCCCCACGATCTGCCCCGAGTCGACGACCACGAGGCAGCCGAGCTTTCGCTCCAACATCACGCGCGCCGCGTCGCTGAGCGCGGTCTCGGCGGACGTCGTCACCACCTCGTTGTGCATCGCGTCCTTCACCCAGAGGAGGTCGAGCGCCTGGCCACGCGCGCGCGTCCCGTAGCCGAGCGCCCTCAAGAGGCCGCCGTGAAAGAGGTCGCGCTGCGAGACGATGCCGGCGAGTGCTCCGTCGTCGTCGACCACCGGAAGGTGCCGTACCCGCCCGAGCCGCATCACATCGTCAGCGCTCACGAGCTTGTCGTTCTGATTCACGGTCACCACGTCCCGGGTCATGATGTCGCCGACTCGCTTCAACCTCTGGGTCATGGCCGGGGCGGGTGCAAGTCACGGGCCGCGCGAGATTTCCGGAGAAAGGCGCGCTCTCACGCAAACCTTGCGCGTGGTGGGGAGCGACGCGCAAACCGTGCGTCGCCCTCCTGCCTTCGAAGCGGGAGCGCTCACCGTTCAGGCGCGAGCATGCGGAATATCACGCGGCGCTTTGATGACGCTCTCTCCTGGCAGTGATTTTGCACTACGTCGGGTGGTCATCTTTCTTGCTCAACCGCGGCGTGAACTCGAGTAAGTCGACACCCGTCCCCGACGTAACGCTTGCGCGCGACCGGTTCGTAGCGACGAACACATGTCAGAAAAGACTCCAGCCGCGCGCCAGAGCGCGCCTCTGAGGGGAGGCCCCCGTTATCTTCCCATCGTGCTCGCCGTGCTCATCGGCGTCACGGCGGGCATCGGCGGCTACACCTTCCGCTACGCGAAGGGGCTTTCGTACTTCAAGACCGACCCGCGCGCGTGCGCGAACTGTCACATCATGCAGCCGGAGTACGACGCGTGGAAGGCGAGCAGCCACCATCAAGTCGCCGTCTGCATCGATTGTCATCTGCCTCACGACTTCGTCCCGAAGTACCTGGCGAAGGCCGAGAACGGCTGGCGCCACGGCGAGAAGTTCACGACCCAGAACTTCGTCGAGCCGATCGTGGTGCAGGCGCGGGGCCGCGAGATCCTGCAGGAGAATTGCCTGCGCTGTCACGGCGATCTGGTTCACGAGATCGTGGGCGTGAGCCCAAGGACGCGTGAAGAGCTGCCCTGCATCCATTGTCATTTCGGAGTGGGTCACGGCGAGAGGGCGGGCCTCGGTGGGCCGCTCACGGAACGAGAACGTTCGGGCGGATCCGCTTCGCCCTGAGAGCACGAGACACGAACCCATGGCTGAAGGACAACGCATCCCGTTCTGGAAGAGCACCTGGGGCTACCTCGCCCTGATTGCGCTGGTGGCAGCCGCGGCAGCGGGCCTGACGGCGCTCCTCACCAACATCTTCGAGCGCAAGGCGGAGCAGCGGGCGCCGTATCAACGCTTGGTCGAAGTTGGGGAAGACGACACCGACTCCTCGAAATGGGGGAAGAATTGGCCGGCCCAGTACGACGGCTACCGTCGCACGGCGATCCCGACGAAGACGCGGTTCGGGGGCCATCAGGGGAGCGAAGCGTTGCCGACCGAGAAGATCGAGCGTGATCCGTGGATCAAGCGCATGTTCGGTGGCTACGCGTTCGCGATCGACTACCGCGATCGGCGCGGGCACGCGTACATGCTGCACGACCAGGAGCAGACCAAGCGCCTCACCAAGCCGCAGAGCGGCTCCTGTCTGCACTGCCACGCGTCGATCCTGCCGCTCTACCGCGAGCTCGGGGGCGGCGACGTGATGAAGGGCTTCGACGCGACCTACCAGCTCAGCTACCAGCAGGTGAGCGAAAAGCTTTACGCCTCGGGGCACGGTCACCCCGTGGGTTGCGTGGATTGCCACGACCCGAAGACGATGGAGCCGCGCGTCACTCGGCCCGGCTTCCTGCGAGGCATTCGCGCGCTCGCCGAGTCCGACGCTCCGGTGCCGGCGCTCCCGAGCGTTCAGCAGTGGCGGGAGGGCGATCGCAAGCAGCCGTACGATCCGAATCGCGACGCCTCACGCAACGAGATGCGCTCGTTCGTGTGCGGGCAGTGCCACGTCGAGTACTACTGCTCGAGCAAGATGCCGCTCACCTTCCCGTGGGGCAAGGGGCTCAAGGTAGAGAACATCGAGGCCTATTGGGGCGAGACCAAGTTCCCGAGCGGTGAAGCCTTCTACGACTACCAGCACTCGGAGACCGGCGCGCACGTCCTCAAGGCTCAACACCCCGAGTTCGAGCTCTGGAACCAGGGCATCCACGCTCGCAGCGGTGTCAGCTGCGCCGACTGCCACATGCCCTACATGCGCGAGGGCGCGAGCAAGGTCAGCGACCACTGGGTCCGGAGCCCGCTGCTCAACGTGAGCCGCGCCTGTCAGACGTGCCACCGCGCGTCCGAGGAAGAAATGAAGGCCAGGGTCGATCTGATCCAGGAGCGCAACCATGAGCTCCTCCAGCGCGGCGGTGTCGCTATCGTCGATCTGATCGACGCGATCGTCGCGGCGCAGAGCAAGGGCGCTCCCGCGGAGACGCTCGAGCGAGCCCGGCAGCTGCAGCGGCAGGCTCAGTGGCGCCTCGACTTCATCTCGTCGGAGAACAGCATGGGCTTCCACGCTCCGCAGGAAGCAGCGCGCGTTCTCGGCGAGGCGATCGACTTCGCGCGACAGGGCCAGGTGGTACTGCTCGGCGGCAGCGTCGCGTCGCCTGCGAGCAAGCCCGCATCTCCAGCATCTTCCGCTCCGGCGGCGAGTACGCCGAGCGCGGCACCGTCTCCGAGCGCCGCGCCGAGCGCGAAAGCGCCCTGAAGCTCAGGCCGCCCTGAGCCTGCGTATCAGCCGCAGCAAGAACAGGAGCAGGATCGCTCCCAGAAAAGCGACCAGGATCGTGCCGGGCAGTCCGGTGAGCGGCAGGCGGACGCCGAGCGTTCGAAAGACCCACGCGCCGAGGAAGGCGCCGACCACGCCCACGATCATGTCGCCGACGAGGCCGTATCCTTCTCCGACGACCTGCCCCGCGAGCCAGCCGGCGATGAGACCGACGATCAGCATAACGAGCAGCGCTTCGAGCGACATGCACGCACCTCCGTGAATGACGCGAGCGTCTCACCGGGCGCTCGGCGCGACAAGACCGCGCGCGTGAGCGAATTTCACCGCACCCCGCGCGCTTGCGTGAACCTACTCGGTCGGGTTCGTCTCGCGAATGGGGCTCGGTTCGCTCTCGCCCACCGTGACGTCGAGCTCGAAGAGCGACTCCACGCCGTCGCCGTCGAGATCGCCTCGCGCGCGCACGACCGCACGCTTGCCGTCCTTCGAGGTTTCGTACTCGTAAGAGTAGTACTGGGGATTCTCCAGACCGAACTCGATGCTGGACCAGCTCTTGTGCTTCCAGTCGGCTGGCGTGGTCGTGTACTTCACTCCGGCGGGTACCGTCGAAGGTACGCGCGGCGCCGAGCGGGGAAAGCGGTGGCCAGGCGACTTTTCCGCGTGACGCTCGAGCCGAGCGGCGATGAGCCCGAGCGTGGTGCGCGCCTCCGACATCTTGGCCGCGGTGAGGTAGCGCTTGACGCCGTAGACGGTGAGCCCGGCAAGGGCGCCTGACAAGATGGAGTCTTCGACGACGATGGAGGCTCGCGCCGTGTTGCCGCGGTGCTCGAGCGTGAGCCGCTCGAGCAGCGTCATCACCACGCGCTTGAGCTCCGGTTCGATCGAGTCGAGTTGGTTCGGAACGAGCGCGAGGAGCTGCCGTCCTCGTGCCTCGAGGTTCGCGGCGTCCTGCGGGGATGCCGTTTCCCCTTCGAGCTCGAGGCGCGTGCTCGCAGAGCGCGAAGTAGCCGAAGGAGCCATGGCGAACGATGCGCGCTTCACACCGAGTGAATTCGGGAACGCTCCGGTCACCAGCAAGTAGTCTTCCGCGGGAGGAGCCCCGCTCGGTTTTGGCGCGCTGGCAAACAGCTTTTCGAGCGTGAGGCGCCTGCCGAACGCCAAGAGGTCCCCGTCGGCCACGAGGCACTGATCCGCTCTGCACAGCGCCTTCCGCCCCGCGAGCGCTGCCGGTTCGGGGGTTCCGGCGCCCTCGAAACAGGCAAACGTTCGGTCTGCGCTCTGGTCGAGCGCCACCACGACCGTCACCTCCTCCGTCTTCGGATCGGCGGTGAAAGTCAGCTCGCGGATCGCGCTCAACGGATCGAAGCCACACTTCTGGTTGAGCTCGGCCAGCGGATCCGGTGCGCCGGGTTGCGCGGCCTGGACTTCACGAAGTGCGGTGAGGAGGACCCGGAAGAGGGGTGACGCGAGGAATCGCGGTCCCTCGAGATAACCGAAGATGGGTGCGCGTCGATCGAGCATGCCAAAGACGCGGCTCTTCGGCGCGGCGCGCGTCGGCTCGACTTGGGACGCCGTCGCGATCTGCGGGCTCGGTGCTGGCTCGCGCCGGGGAGGATTCGAAGCGCAACCCGAGATCAACACCCCCGCGATGAACCAACCCGAACGCATGAGCCATCATCGTCGGACTCCGAGCGAGAGCGCAATCCCTCGCGCCGAGCGGTCCGGCGCCCGGTTCGAGTGAGACCGCTCCCAGGGGGCTATTCGACGCCCGAGGTTTCCTTGACACTTTTCGGAGGGGGCAGAAACCTGTTCGGCGCCGTATCAGTTGGATACCGAGGAGGACGACGGATGACCGAGATGAATCGCACGCTTTTCGCTCGCATCGGAAGCAGGGGGATCGCTTTCGCGCTCGCGCTCGCACTCGTCGGGGTAAACGCCTCGGTCGTCCGAGCCGATCCTCACGACCCTTCGTGCGGGCCCGAGTCCCCGTCCGGCCCCGGCCAGCCCCCGACGAAGGAGGAGAAGGAAGCGGAACGGAAGAAGAGGAAGGAAGAACGCGACGCCAAGCGGAAGGCTGAAAGGGAGGCGCGCGAGGCCGCGAGGAAGGCCGAACAGGAGAAGAGGGAGGCCGAGCGCGCGAAGAAGAAGGCGGAGAAGGAAGCCGAAGACGCGAAGAAGAAGGCGCAAAAAGAAGCGGAAGCGGCGAAGAAAGAGGCCGAGCGCAAGAAGCGGGAAGAAGCCCAGAAGCACAAGGGCCGGCCCGGCTAAAACTCCTGAAGGAAACTCTCCGGCGGAGTTTCGTCACCGGGACGCTGGTGCGAAGAAACTCTCTGTGTCCACACCCCTGCGGGTTGAAAACGGCAGCCTCCGGGTAGCGGAATTCTCGGCGTCTGGCCGCGCTTGATCGCGCGGAGTGGGACCCGTAGTGTCGACGGACCCCGGAGGGCGAAAGTGGGATGAAGCAACCACCCGTCGAGGAGAGGATTTCAGGCCGTCAGAGGGAGCGAGCGGACGACCGCAAGCTCGGCAACGCGCTCCCCCAGATCATCTGGACCTGTGACGCGAGCGGCAAGCTCGACTGGGTCAACGATCGTTGGTCGGAGCTCACCGGTCTATCGCTCGAGGAGTCGCTCCGCGACAAGGGCGCGCTCGAGGCCGTTCACCCCGAAGATCGGGATCACGTACAGCAATGCTTCGCGCGGGCGCTCGCCGAGGAGGCGCCTTGCGAGATGGAATACAGGATCCGCACTCGGGAGGGCGTGTACCGCTTTCACGTCTGCCGCGTGGCGCCGCTACGCGGCGACGATGGGACGATCGAACGCTGGGTCGCCGCGACCTTCGACATGCAGGACCGGCGAGAAGCCGAGCAGGCGCTGCGGGCGTCGGAGCAAAGGTTCGAGGTCGTGTTCAACCTCAACCCGCAGCCGATGGTGATCACGCGCATCGCCGACGGCACGTTCCTGAACGTCAACGACGCGTTCTTGAAGATGACCGGGTTCTCTCGCGAGGAAGTCATCGGCAAGAACCCGATACTGCTCGGGATCTGGAGCCTGGAGCGCCGGACCGCCACGGTCGAGCGCCTTCAGACCGGCGCCGCGGTCGAGGTTCCCTGTCGCCATCGCGACGGCCGCACGCTCACGCTGGTGCTCTCGAGCGCGCGGATCGACTTCGGGGGTGAGCCCTGCCTCGTCACGAGCTCTACGGACGTGACCGAGCGCGCGGCCGCGGAGTTCGCGCTGCGAGATAGCGAGGCGCGGGCGCGAGCGCGGGCGGACGAGCTCGCCGTGCTGATGGACGCGGTACCCGCCGCGGTGCTCATCGCTCGCGATCCCGAGTGCAAGGAGCTCCACGGCAACAGCGCGCTGCACGCGTTGCTCGGCAGCGATCCGCGAAAGGGCTTGCCGCCAGCGGCGCTCTCGCCCGATGAGGCGGGCATCGAGGTGTCGATCGATGGAGCGCGGGTGCCGCCCGGTGAGCTCCCAATCGAGCGCGCGGCCCGGGGTGAGGAAGTCGGGCACCACGAACAGGTCCTGAGGTCGCAGGACGGCCGCACGGTCCACCTCTACGGCGGAGCCGTCACGCTCCGCGAGCCGAACGGAGAGCCCCGCGGAGCCATCGGAGCGTTCTTGGACGTGACGCGCCTCAAGGAAGCGGAGGCGCGCCTGCGCGAGGTGGCTCGCCAGAAGGACGAGTTCTTGGCGATGTTGTCGCACGAGCTCCGTAACCCGCTCGCGCCCATCGTCACCGCGGTCGAGCTCATGGCGCTCCGCGGCGACGTGGCGACGCCCCGCGAGCGCGAAGTGATCGCCCGCCAGGCGCAGCACCTGGTGCGCCTGGTCGACGACCTGCTCGACGTCTCGCGCGTGGCGCGAGGAAAGGTTTCGCTCTCGAAGCGGCCGCTCGAGCTCGGCAGGATCGTGTCGCAGGCCGTGGAGGCGACGGAGCCGCTCCTCGTCAAACGCCGGCACGAGCTCGTGCTCTCGGTGCCGAACGAGGGGCTCCTCATCGAGGGGGACGAGATCCGCCTGACCCAGGTCGTCAACAACCTGCTCGCGAACGCGGCCCGCTACACCCCGCCGGGTGGGCGCATCGAGGTGACGGCGGCGCGAGAGGAAGGCCAGGTGGTGCTTCGCGTACGGGACAACGGCACGGGCATCGAGTCGCAGCTCTTGCCGTACGTGTTCGACATGTTCGTGCAGGGAGAGCGCGGTTCGGATCGCGCGCTCGGCGGCCTCGGGCTCGGCCTTTCGGTCGTGCGCACCCTGACGGAGCTCCACGGCGGCTCCGTGCAGGCGGCGAGCCAGGGGCCAGGTTGCGGCAGCCTTTTCACGGTGCGTCTGCCCGCGGCGACCGCGCCCGGGCCCGCGGACAGTCAGCGCGTCGAGGCGGCGCGCGCGAGCCCGTCGCGGCCACAGCGGGTGCTGGTGGTCGACGACAACCCGGACGGAGCCGAAATGATCGCGGGCCTCCTGAGCCAGGTCGGTCACGAGGTGCGCGTCGCGCACGACGCGTCACGCGCGCTCACCATCGTCGCCGCCTTTCGACCCGACGTCGCGATCCTCGACATCGGCTTGCCCGTCATGGACGGCTACGCGCTCGGCCGCGAGCTCAACGCGCGCCTCGGAGATGCTCCGCCGGTGCTGATCGCGCTGAGCGGCTACGGGCAGGATCGCGACAGGCGCCGCAGCGAGGCGGCCGGCTTCCGCCGTCATCTGGTCAAGCCGGTGGACGCGGCGTCGCTGCTGCCACTGCTGGACGAGCTCGCTTGCACGGTGGCCGAGTAGCTCGAGTCAGTTCAGTCGAGTCAGTCGAGAGCGGCGCTCGCGCGCGTCGACGGCAACTGCTGATGGCCGACGTAGACTCGGAGTCGCGGCCGATTCCCGGCGAGCCGTTCGAGCGCCTGGAGGCTCTTCTCTGCCATGGCCCCGTCGGTGTTGAAGGACCCGGGCTCGACCGAGTGAGACCAACCCCAGGCAGTGTGACACGCGTCTCCGGTGATGAGCGCGGGTCCTTCGGTCGTGCGAACCAAGAACGCCATGCTCCCGCGCGTGTGGCCCGGCACGTGAATGCCGTAAAAGGAACCATCGCCGAAGATGTCGACGACGCCCGGCTCGCGTTCGGCGGCGGGCCCCACCGAGAGCTCACGCAGCGGCCCGAAACCGGCGAGGTTCTCGTTCGTCGTGCCGCGGGCGAAGAGGTACGAGAACCTGCTGTCTCGAGCCTCCTCCGGTCACACGTAGAGCGGGACGGTCTTCGGAACGTCTTCCAACCCGAGGATGTGATCGAGGTGCAGGTGAGTGAGAAAGACGCCGGCGAGCTCGCTGCCGGAGCGCTCGAGCCAGGTCTTGGTGTCCAGACGCACCTCGATGCTGTCGGCGTTCATGGCTGCGCGCACCAGCGAACCGATGGGCATCTCTTCGGAGCGG
>JAEZYO010000345.1 GCA_023419055.1 Pseudomonadota bacterium
AAAATCGGGCTCGATGCCCGTGGTGTCGCAGTCCATCAAGAGGCCGATGGTGCCGGTCGGCGCGAGCACCGTCGCCTGCGCGTTGCGGAAGCCGTGCTGCTCACCGAGGCGGACGGCGTTGTCCCAATCCTCGACCGCCGCGCGCCAGAGCGACTCAGGGCACTCGTCACGGTTGATGGCATAAGCCGCGTCCTGGTGCATGCGCATCACACGCAGCATGGGCTCGCGGTTCTTCGCAAAACCGGCGAAGGCGCCCTTGCTGCCCGCCATCTGCGCGCTCGTCACGTAGGCGTGCCCGCAGAGGATCGCGGTCAGAGAAGCGGCGATGGCGCGGCCCTTGTTCGAGTCGTACGGGATGCCGAGCAGCATCAAGAGGGTGCCGAGGTTCGCGTAGCCGAGGCCGAGCGGGCGGTAGTCGTGCGAGTTTTGCGCGATGCCCTTGGTCGGGTAGCTCGAGAAATCGACGAGGATCTCCTGCGCGAGGAAGAAGATCTCGATCGCGTGGCGGTAGCCCTCGATGTCGAAGCTGCCGTCCTCACCGAGGAACTTGGTCAGGTTCAAGGACGACAGGTTGCACGCCGTGTCGTCGAGGAACATATACTCGGAGCACGGGTTCGAGGCGTTGATCTTCCCGCTGTTCGGGCACGTGTGCCAGCGGTTGATGGTCGTGTCGTACTGGACGCCGGGATCGGCGCAGGTCCAGGCGCTCTCCGCGATCATCTGCCAGAGCTCGCCGCCGTCGTGCGTGTCCACGACCTCTCCGGTCGTGCGGGCGCGCGTCTGCCACTTCCCGCCCGAGAGGGCCGCCTTCATGAAATCGTCCGAAACGCGAACGGAGTTGTTCGAGTTCTGGCCGCTCACGGTCTTGTACGCTTCACCGTTGAAATCGCTCTCGAAACCGGCAGCGATGAGCGCCTTGGCCTTCTTCTCTTCGCGGACCTTCCACTGGATGAAGTCCTTGATCTCCGGGTGGTCCATGTCGAGGCACACCATCTTGGCCGCGCGCCGCGTGGTGCCGCCGCTCTTGGTAGCGCCCGCCGCGCGATCCAGCACCTCGAGGAAGCTCATCAAGCCGCTCGAGGTTCCGCCGCCGGACAGCTTCTCCTGCTTGCCGCGGATCTTGCTGAAGTTCGAGCCCGTTCCGGAGCCGTACTTGAAGAGGCGCGCCTCGGCCTTCACGAGGTCGTAAATGGCCATCAGGTCGTCGTCCACGGCCTGAATGAAGCAAGCCGAGCACTGCGGGCGCTCGTACGCGTTCGCCGTCTCGTCGATGGTGTCCGTCTGCTCGGCCCAGGCCCAGTTCCCACCGGAGCCGGTGATGCCGTACTCGTGAAAGAGGCCGCAGTTGAACCAGACCGGCGAGTTGAACGCGCCGTACTGGTTGGTCATGAGCCAGGTGAGCTCGTCCTCGAACGCGTCCGCGTCCTTCTTCGAGGCAAAGTACCCGCCCATCTTCTCGCCAGCCACGCGGATGCTGTGCGCGATGCGGTAGACGACCTGGCGAACGCTCGTCTCGCCGAGCGTCTTGTCGCCGTTGATGCCCGCCTTACGGAAGTACTTCGAGACGACGATGTCGGTCGCGAGCTGTGACCAGCCCTCGGGCACCTCGGCGCCTTCCATCTTGAAGACGACGGAGCCGTCCGGGTTCGTGATCACGCTCTGCCGGCGCTCCCAGACGACCTCGGCCAGTGGGTCACCCTGCGCTTGCGTGTAGCGCCGCTCGATGTTCAGGCCCTTCTTCCCGCGTTTCTGAGCCGAGCGCTTGGAGGGCGCGGCTTCATCGGATGCTGAAGCCTTCACATTGCTGTCCTGACCCACGATCGTCGTCTGTGCCATCCCTCGGTGCCTCCTGCTTCCTTGCCTGAATGAATGAGCGCGAGCGGCGAGCGGACGAGCACCCACGACCCCATATGGAGTCCTGCAACGCAGGATCCCATATCGGTCCGCCGCACTCGCTTCCCCGCCTGCCTGTTCAGCCGGGCCTGCCCGGCGTTTCGTCTAGTCTGAAGAGGTGGTGAATGCGTTCAGGGGACCTCGAAATATAACCCCTGCGCTTCCGTAAGCCACTGCTCCTACGAGCAGCCAAGCCCGCGAAGCGAGAACTCGTCTTCTACCCCAAGGGCTTGGGCCGAACCAACAAAAAATCACAATGGCTTGGGCAGGTTCCATCCGCCACCCCAAGAGCCACAGTCTAAACCCGCGTCGGTACTGAACTTTCGAACCGTGCTCCCCATACTGAACACAAGGCAGCCACTAGTCACACCTACCTTTCCCCGAAACAGTCCACATCTTGCTCATTTCCGGCCCTTGTCCTCGGCGTTTCTGGCTGACCGACCGGGACGTGAATGGCTGAGGAGCAGCGCCTTCTTTTTTGTTGGTACTGGACGGCGCAACCAGCCAACCATCGTCCAACCCACATGGGCCTGGTTCCGGAAGCGTCGGCTCCGCCCCCGATCACGAGCTCTGGTCGCGCCCCCTCTGGCGAAAGCCAGGGCGGACGCGCGAGCGAGATCGCGGCTGGCATCACGGCACTCTTCGCAGCGGCCCTCAACGTCGTCTGGCACGTGCAGCACGACCGCTGGTTCGAGAGCTTCTGGCTCTGCAATCTGTCGCTCGTCGCTGTCGGCGCCGGCCTGCTCGCGCGTGCCTCGCTGCTCACGAGCGTGGGGTTCGTCTGGCTACTACCCGGAACCA
>JAEZYO010000435.1 GCA_023419055.1 Pseudomonadota bacterium
GCCGATGCCGATGAGGGTCATGGTCACGTCCTCGAGCTCCACGTCCTCACCGTTGAACGACGCCGAGGGCGAGGGCGCGTAGTCGCCGAAAAATCCGCCGCCGATCGCCACGGGCCCGACCGTGCCGCCGATCAAGAGCGTCGACGGGATCGTCACGCCGGAGTAGCCGACCTCGGTTCCGCCCGCCTCGGCCGACGTGCTCATGTACCCGAGCCCGGTGTTCAGCTGAAGGTAGAAGCCATCGTGGGTCATGTCGGCGGCGCGCGCTTCGGAGGAAAGTCCCACACCCGCACACAGAGCGGCACCGAACAACAGCGACTTGATCAGCGTGTGATTCATGAAGTTTCGTCGTCCTTTCAGCTGGGGGAAAAGCGAGCTGCGCGTTGTCGCGCGGCCCTGAGGCGTCCTACGCTGCGCGAGCGCACGCTCCTCCCGCGCTCGACGAAACGAGTCGGCGTTCGGCACACTCGGCCTCCACTCCTGCGACACCGCCTCTCGATTCAGCACTGATCGACGATGACCCCCAAAGCTCGTATCACCCTCGGAGCTGGACTCGGCGCGCTGTTCTTGATCGGCAGTGTTTGGCTCGGCCTGCGCTTCCGTGAAGGACCGGTGCTGTGTCCAGGCGCGACGCCGCGCGACGCGCGCTGTCGCTCGAGCGGCGTCGCCAATCAGCGCGTGACCATCCAGGGCAGCCTGGTGTCACTCTCCGGTGCGGACTGGGAGGGCAAGGCGGGCAAGGCCGGACAGGCAAGGGTGGTCTCCTTCGAGATCGACTCGCTCGAGGTCACCGAGGCGCGCTACGCGAGCTGCGTCGCGGCCAGAGCCTGCGCGCCGCTCCGCGCGTCGAGCGCTCCGCTCATGCCCGCACGCGAGATCGCTCCCGAGCAAGCGGAGGCGTTTTGCCGCTTCTCGGGAGGCCGCCTCCCCACCGGGCCGGAATGGTTGCTCGCCGCCGCGGGCAAGGAGGGTCGGCGCTTCCCCTGGGGCTCCACCGGGCTCGTGTGCCGGCGCGCCGCCTTCGGCCTCGCCGAGGGCCCCTGCGCGAGCGGAGCTCGGCAGCCGGACGAGGTCGCTTCCCGACCGGACGGGAAAACACCCGAAGGCGTGCTCGATCTCGCAGGAAATGTCGCGGAGTGGGCGCGCGAGCCGGACGGCCGCTTCCTCGCTCGCGGCGGCTCTTACCTGTCGAAGGGCGCGGCGGAGCTCAAGAGCTGGGCGGCGACCGAGCGATCGGGCCCGGCGCCGGACATCGGCTTCCGCTGCGCGTATCCTTCGACTCCATGACGGTCGCGGTCCTCTGCAGCGGAACCGAGCTCACGCGCGGTGAGCTCGTCAACACCAACGCCACCTGGCTCGCCGAGCGGCTCACCGAGCTCGGCTTCGAGGTCGCCGCCATCGACGTCGTCGACGACGACCGCGGGCGCATCATCGCCGCGCTCCGGCGCCTCGGCGCCGAACACGACGTGATCGTCGGCACCGGCGGCCTCGGCCCCACCACCGACGATCTGACCACGGAGTGCGTCGCGAGCGTGCTCGGGGTGAAGCTCTTCCGCGACGAGGCGTCGCTCAAGCTCATCGAGGATCGGCTCGCGCAGTTCGGCCGAAAGATGGCCGCCTCCAACGCCAAACAGGCCGATTTTCCCGAGGGTGCCGTGATCCTCCCGAACTCGAACGGCACCGCGCCCGGCTTCTCGGTGCGCATCGGGCGCGCGCTCGCCTTCTTCTTGCCCGGCGTCCCGAAAGAGATGCGGACGATGTACGAGCAGAGCGTCGCGACCACGATCCTGCCGCTCCGCACTCAGCGCCATTTTCAAGTTCGCCTCAGCACCTTCGGCTTACCCGAGTCCGAAGTGAACGACCGCCTCGCCGGGATCGAAGAGCGCCACGGCGTGACCATCGGCTACCGCGCGAAGCTGCCGGAGATCGAGGTCAAGGTGCTGGCGCGCGCCGAGACCGAAGAGCTCGCCCGCGCGCGCTCCGAAGCCGCGACGCGCGAGGTCCGCGAGCGCCTGGGTGAAGACGCTATTTTCGGCGAGGGCGGCGTACGCTTGCCCGAAGCGGTCGGGGAGCTGCTCGCCGAGCGCGGCCTCACGCTCGCCGCGGCGGAGTCGTGCACCGGTGGGCTCGTCTCCGAGCTCATGACGGCCATTTCGGGCTCGAGCCGCTATTTCCAGGGCGGCGCGGTGGTCTACTCGAACGAGGCGAAGACCGCCCTGCTCGACGTCGACGCGAGCCTCATCGAGCGACACGGCGCGGTCAGCCGCGAGGTCGCCGTCGCGATGGCCGAAGGCGCGCGCGCGCGCTTGAAGAGCGATCTCGCGCTCTCCATCACCGGCATCGCGGGGCCCACGGGGGGCACCCCCGAAAAGCCGGTCGGCCTCGTCCACTACGCCGTCGCTTCGGCGAACGGAGTCTCGCACCGGCAGAAGGTGTTCATCGGCGATCGCGAGCAGGTGCGCCTGCGCGCCGCCTTCGCCGCGCTCGCGCTCACGCGCGCGGTCGTGCGGCACGGCCATCGAGACGCTCCATGAGCTCGGGCGAGCGCGTGCGCGCCTTCTTCGCGCTACCGCTCCCCGAAAACCTCGAGCAGGCGGCGCTCGCAGCGCAAGCTCTGCTCCGGCGTCGCTCGTCCCACACTCGACTTTCCCCGCGCTTTCCCGCGCCGGATCACCTGCACCTGACCTTGAAGTTCCTGGGTTGGGTCGCCGCGGAGGATCTGCCGAAGCTCGCCGAAGAGCTCGCCGACGCCGCTCGCCACCACCCCGCGTTCCAGGTGGAGACCGGTTTGCTCGACGCCTTCCCGAGCCCTCGACGCGGTCGCGTGATCGTGCTGCACCTCGACGACGCGGCTCGGCGCATCGCGGCGCTCGCCGAGGCTTGCGAGACCATCGGCGAGACGATCGGCGTGCCGCGCGAGACGCGTGCGTTCAAATCGCACGTCACGCTCGCTCGCCTGTCCGATCCGGGCGACGTGCGCGCCCTACTCGAAAAGGTGCCCTTCCCGAAGCTCGGCGCTCGCTTCACGAGCGTCCGTCTCTATCGCTCGACGCTGCTCCCGAGTGGGAGCCAGTACTCGCTGCTCTCCGAAGCGACGCTCGCTCTCGATCCATCATTTTGATTTTGGGTGGGTCGCCCGGGGTGGAACCATCGCTTACTGCGTGGTCTCCAAAGGGACGCCCGGAGTGTGAAGCGCCGCCCGAGCGCCCGTTCGCGAACTCCACGGCGTTACACGCAACTCGCGCCCGCCGCGACCGACCTGAGGTCTACGAGCATGCCTTCGTCACGCACGAGCTCATTTTGACCCTGTTTCGGAACCGTCCGGAGCTCGCGGCCGAGCCACTGCGTGAAGCGCTCGGTCTCGAGCTGCCTCGATACACCGAGGCGCGGCTCGACTCGGTCGAGCTTTCGCAGGCCGTGCTGGCCCGTCTACGTCGCGAACCCTCCGCGCTCGGATCGCGTGCAAGGTCGAGCTACTCGTCGTTGCTCCGGACGAAGCGGTGGCGCGCTGGGCGGCCACACCGATAGAACTCGGTCGACAGTCCGTCGTCGTTCCACTCGTGATCGGCTCCTCGGGGGTCCCCGTCATCGTCTGATCCGGCTCACGCCGTCGCGCCGTCGCCGCGCCCGAGCTCGCGCTGCTCTCGGTGATGGCGCACGGAAAGGGTAACGTTTCTACGGCGGTGGAGATCGCGCTCGCCGCGAGCGCCCGGTGGGAGAGTTCAGCGGCCGGCGTACAGCGCGCGTCTACGCGCACCAAGGGACCCTGCGCTGCTCGAACGCTGGTTAGAGCGCGCCCTCAGCGTCGGCGAGTGAGCTCTTCGATCACTAGCCCAGCGGCCTTCCAGCCTCGGCTCGAACGGCGAGTCATGTGTCGCCCGACCGAGCCGTCCGCTCTCGTTCAGTTGAGGTTCGCGGAGCTCGGGCGAGCCTTCTCCGACCCCGCGCGAGCGACGCCGTTGAAGGTGAGCTCTCCACCGGGGATGCGATCGACCACGATCGTCTGACCAGGCATGAACTCGCCAGCCAACAAGCGGCGCGCGAGCTCGTCCTCGAGGTGTCGCTGGATCGCGCGCTTCAAGGGGCGGGCGCCGAACTGCGGATCCCAGCCGATTTCGGCGAGGTAGTCCTTCGCGGCGTCCGACACTTCCAGCAAGAGGTCGCGCTGGGCCAGCCGACCCACGAGGTGCTGCAGCTGGATGTCCACGATGCGACGCAGGTTGTCGCGAGCCAGGCGCCGGAACACGACGATCTCGTCGAGGCGATTCAGGAACTCGGGCCGGAACGACAGTCGGAGCGCGTCGTTCGCGGTCTTCTGCATCTGCTCGGCCTTCTCGTCCTCGGTGAGGTCACGGCGCTCTTCGATCGCGCTGAGCTCGGCGGTGCCGATGTTGCTGGTCAGGATGATCACCGTGTTCTTGAAGTCCACGGTGCGGCCCTGACCGTCGGTGAGCCTGCCGTCGTCGAGCAGCTGGAGCAGCGTGTTGAAGACGTCCGGGTGAGCCTTCTCCACTTCGTCGAACAGGATCACGCTGTAGGGGCGCCTGCGAACGGGCTCGGTGAGCTGCCCGCCTTCGTCGTACCCGACGTAACCGGGCGGCGCGCCGATCAACCGAGAGACGGCGTGCCGCTCCATGTACTCGCTCATGTCGATGCGAATCATCGCGCGCTCGTCGTCGAACATGAACTCGGCCAGGGCGCGCGCCGTCTCCGTCTTGCCGACGCCGGTCGGCCCGAGGAAAAGGAACGAACCGATGGGCCGGCGAGTATCGCCGAGGCCCGCGCGCGACCGGCGCACCGCGTTGGCCACCGCCACGAGCGCGGCGTCTTGACCGACCACGCGGCGACGCAGGTTCTCCTCCATTTGAAGGAGCTTCTGCATCTCGCTCTCGAGCATCTTCGAGACCGGCACGCCCGTCCATTTGGAGACGATCGCGGCGATGTCTTCCTCGGTCACCTCCTCGCGCAGGTACGAGCCACGCTCCTGCACCTGGTTCAGATCGGCGCGCAGCTTCTCGATCTCCTTCTCGAGCTCGGGGAGCTTGCCGTAGTGGATCTCGGCGGCGCGGTTGAGATCGCCCTTGCGACGCGCCTGCTCCTCTTGCTGGCGGAGCTCCTCGATGTCGACCTGCTTGTCGCGGATCGCCGTGATGAACTCCTTCTCGCGCATCCACTGCGCGCGCATCGCGTCGCGCTTGGAGTTGAACTCGGCGATCTCGCGCGCGAGCTCGTCGAGGCGAGCCTTGCTGCTCTTGTCGCGCTCGCGCTTGAGCGCTTGCTCCTCCATGCGAAGCTGGATCAGCTTGCGCTCGATCTGGTCGATTTCTACCGGCAAGCTGTCGATCTCCATCTTGATCTTGGCCGCTGCCTCGTCCACGAGATCGATCGCCTTGTCGGGCAAGAAGCGGTCGGTGATGTAGCGGTTCGAGAGCGTGGCGGCCGCTACGAGCGCCGAGTCCGTGATGTGGATGCCGTGGTGGACCTCGTAGCGCTCCTTCAAGCCGCGCAGGATCGCGATCGTGTCCTCCACGGACGGCGGCTCGACGATGACCGGCTGGAAACGCCGCTCGAGGGCCGCGTCCTTCTCGATGTGCTTCCGGTATTCGTCGAGCGTGGTCGCGCCGATACAGCGGAGCTCGCCGCGCGCGAGCGCGGGCTTCAACATGTTGGCCGCGTCCATGGCGCCTTCGGCCGCGCCGGCCCCGACCAGGGTGTGGAGCTCGTCGATGAAGAGGATGATGTTGCCGCCGGAGGACTCGACCTCCTTGAGCACCGCCTTCAAGCGATCCTCGAACTCACCGCGGTACTTGGAGCCGGCCACCATGCTCGCGAGGTCGAGCGCGAGGATGCGCTTGTCCTTGAGCGAATCGGGGACGTCGCCGCTCGCGATGCGCTGCGCGATGCCCTCCGCGATCGCCGTCTTACCGACGCCGGGTTCGCCGATCAGCACCGGGTTGTTCTTGGTCCGGCGCGACAGCACCTGCATCACGCGGCGGATCTCTTCGTCGCGGCCGATCACCGGATCGACCTTGCCGCGCTTGGCCGCGGCGGTGAGATCGCGCGTGTACTTCTCGAGCGCCTGGAACTTGCCTTCCGGATCCTGGTCCGTCACGCGCTGGCTACCGCGGATTTCGGCGAGCGCGCGCACGAGCTTGTCGTACGAGAGACCGTTGCGATCGAAGATGGCCTGCACGTCCTTGTCGTGCTTCGCCGCCGCCAGGAGGAAGTGCTCGACCGAGACGTAGTCGTCCTTGAAGCGCTTGGCCTCTTCCTCTGCGTGATTCAAGAGCGGAGTCAGACGTCGCCCGAAGGTGGGTTCGGCGCCGCCGCTCACCTTCGGCAATCCCTCGAGCCGCACCCCGAGCTCGGCCGAAAGCTTCTGCGGGCTCGCGCCCGCTCGCTCGACCAGGGGCGCGCCGACGCCGCCGTCCTGGCTCAAGATCGAGACGAGCAAGTGCTCGGGGATGATTTCGGGGTTACCGCGACGGCTGGCGAGATCCAGCGCGGCGCGCAAGGCTTCTTGGCTCTTCGTCGTCAGTCGATCCATCCGCATCGGCGTATCTCCGGGGGCAACCTTCGTGCCCGAGCGAAGTTAAGTCGCCGGATGCGCCGATCAACCCCCGCCAGCGCCGCCTTCACTAGTGTTGGGAGCGCCGCCTTCGCCAGTGTTGGGACCACCACCGCCGCCCCCGGCGCCTTCGGGATCGCAGCTCTCCGAGGTACCTCCGTCGAGGAAAGGTTCCGACTCCACGCAGCCGAGCCCGATCTCGATGGCGCCCGCGATCTTGTCGAGCATGTACCCACACTGCCCGACGGGGCGACAGCAGCCCTTGAAGCTGATGACCAGGCCGCTCGAGCCCGGCACCTCGGTGCTCACGTCGGGGCAGCTCTCGTCGAGCACGCCCGGTTGATCGCGCGCCTGACAGACGGCGTCGAAGCTTGCGCCGTATGCGGCGAGGCCGCTCGAGTCGAGACCACAAGCGTCGCCGGCCGCGCAGCACGGCGCGATGGGCCCTTGACCGAGCAGCTTCAGATCCAGCGGCTCACATGTCTCGTTGCCGCACTCGATCGCCTCGACGGTACCGGCATCGGTACCGCCCGTGCCTCCGCTCCCCGAGGTCCCGGCGGAGCCGCCGGAGCCGTCGTCCTCGTCGTCGTCACCCCCGCAGGCCGAGGCCATGACGAGGCCGGACAACAACAGGAAAGCGGCGCAGACGCGGAGGTAGCTCGAGGTTTTCGACATGGTTCGGTGCTCCGCTCAGGAATTGAGCACAGAGTCCCGCCGCCGGCCATCCGCGATGTCTCGCAGCCTCGAGCAGCCCTCGTGACGGCGGAGGCGATCGTTCCGACCTCCGCCGTCGATCAAGCAAGCCATCCGACGAGGGCGACCCGATCAGGCTCGGGCGCGGCGCCGTGACGCTCTGCCGCCGAGCAGACCGATCACGTCGTCCCAACGATCAGGGCTCTTCATCAACGCGCCGAACAAGCCCGGCGGAAGATGACCTGCGGCGGCCATCCAGCGATAACGCTCGATCCCGTGCACGTTGAGGTGAGCCGCGATCTCCTCCAGGCGGCCTAAGCCGATCCCTTTGCAGAGGCCGGACTCCAGCATCCCGACGTAGCTGCCCGAGCGCACGCCGAGCTTCTTCGCGAGATCCTTCTGTGTGAGCCCGCGACCCATCCTCGCTGACCGGATCAGGCGCCCAATCTTCTTAGTCGTTCCCTTGAGTGTTGTAGCCATCGTGTCCCGTGCCACCGAGGCGGTGTTCTCGACTCTGTCGTTGTCGAGGTCCTGTCGGCGGCCCCTCCTTTCTCGCTCTCTGATTGTCCAAACGATCACTGCAAGGAGTTGGTAGGACTACCATCCGCTCACAGGATCCCTCTCACTTCGGAGGGTAGATCGGAGACAGGCACAAAGGGTAGAGTTTGTATCGATAGAGCGAACTCTCTTCGACTTTGTCGATAGATTCCGCGCTTTTTGAACAGAAGGGTGCCCGGACGCCCTCCCGACCTCGAGGAAGGCGCGACTTACCCCTCATCGAGCGGGGGTATCACACCCCAATTCGGCGCTAGCTCGCGCTCCCGGCCGACTCCCGACATCCCTCCTGGTTATCGAGGTCGTCCGGTTGTCCGTCAGATATCGAGGTTTCTCACGTTGAGCGCGTTCTCTTCGATGAACTGGCGCCGGGGCTCGACCTGATCGCCCATGAGCACGCTGAAGAGCTCGTCGGCGCGAACCGGGTCGTTGATTTTGACCTGGAGCAGCGTCCGCGCGTCCGGGCTCATGGTGGTCTCCCACAACTGCTCGGCGTTCATTTCACCCAGGCCTTTGTAGCGGGTGATTTGCATGCCCTTCCGGCCGCGGTCGTTGATGAAGCCCTCGAGCGCTTCCGCGTCCTGGAGGGTGATGGGCTCACCCGAGCCGACCTTGACCGAGTAGGGCGCGGGACCGATGGAGCGGATATCCTCTTCGATCGAGAGGAGCTCCTGGTATTCGGCGCTTTCCCCGAGCTCCCAATCGATGATGGCCGGCCGGGAAGATGCCCCAGGGCGAAACTTCACCGAGATGCGGCCAGCGCCGTGCGCCTTCTCCCACTCGACACCGACGCTGAGAGGGCAGAGGTCCGGATAGCGGGCTTCGAGGTAGGTCGTGAGACGCTTGGCCGCGGCGTCGACCTTCTCGTGATCGCGGAAGTCCGCGAGAGCCATGCCCCCGGTCCGAAGCAGACCAGCGACGACACGAGCGTCCGTGTGCCGATCGATCTTGCCGAGAATTTCACGCTGGGCGCGCAGGCGGCTCGCCAGGTTGAAGAGCGGCATCCCCGAGAGGGTCGGCCCCTTCTGAGACTGGACCGTCAGATCCTCGATGCCGTTCTCCACCAGGAAGCGCTCGAGGGCAGGCTGGTCCTTCAGGTAGAAATGCTTCTTTCCCTTACGGACGCCGTAGAGCGGAGGCTGGGCGATGAAGAGGTAACCGCTCTCGATGACCTGGCGCATCTGCCGGTAGAAGAACGTCAGGAGCAGCGTCCTGATGTGGCTGCCGTCGACGTCGGCGTCCGTCATCAGAATGATCTTGTGATAGCGGAGCTTCGAGACGTCGAAGTTGCCGGTGTCGTCGATGCCGCAGCCGAGGGCCGAGATCATCGTCGCCACCTCCTGAGAGGAGAGCATGCGGTCGAGCCGCGCGCGCTCCACGTTCAGGATCTTGCCTTTCAAAGGCAAGATGGCCTGGAAATGCCGGTCGCGGCCCTGCTTCGCGCTGCCGCCGGCGCTGTCGCCCTCGACGATGTAAAGCTCGCTGATCGTCGGATCCTTGCTCTGACAGTCCGCGAGCTTTCCCGAGAGCGAGGTCGTGTCGAGCACGCCCTTGCGCACGACTTCCCGTGCCTTGCGCGCTGCCTCGCGCGCCTTGGCGGCGAGCACGGCCTTCTCGAGGATCTTCTTCGCCGTCGAGGGGTGCTCCTCGAAGTAGCGGCCGACGTGCTCGTTGACCGCGTTCTCGACCACGCCCTTCACCTCGCTCGAGACCAGCTTGCTCTTGGTCTGCGAGTCGAAGCTCGCGTCCGGGTGCTTGACGTGGATCACGCACACGACACCCTCACGGGTATCGTCCCCGGTCAGGCCGTTCTTCGCGTCCTTGAAGAGGTTGTGCTCTTGCCCGTAGTTATTGAGCGTGCGGGTGAGCGCGCCGCGTAGGCCCGTGAGGTGGGTGCCGCCGTCCTTGTTGCTGACGTTGTTGGTGTAGCAAAGGATCTGTTCCGCGAACGAGTTGGTCCACTGGATGGCGAGGTCGACCACGATGTTCGGCTTGCCTTCGCCGCCCGGGAACTCGCCGGTGAAGGCGACCACGTCCTCGTGGACGGGCTCCTTGGACTTCGCGAGCAGCGCCACGAACTCCGCGATGCCGCCCTTGTACTCGTACACCTCTTCCCGGCCGTCACCGCGCTGATCCACGAGCTTGACGATCAGGCCCGAGTTCAAGAACGCGAGCTCTCGCAGGCGATTCGCGAGGATGTCGTAGCTGTACTCGAGGCTGCTGAAGATTTCGTGATCAGGCTTGAAAGTGATCCGCGTGCCGGTGCCCTCGACCTCGCCGATGGGCGCGATGGGCCCCTGCGGCACGCCACGCCGGTACTCCTGGAACCAGAGCTTGCCCTCGCGCTTGATCTCGAGCCGCAACGTCTCGGACACCGCGTTCACGGCGCTGACGCCGACGCCGTGCAGACCGGCGCTCACCTTGTAGCTCGAGTGATCGAACTTGCCGCCGGCGTGAAGCACCGTCATCACGACCTCGGCGGCCGAGATGCCGCGATCGGGCATGATGCCGACGGGGATGCCGCGGCCGTTGTCGTCCACGGTGATCGAGCCGTCGAAATGCACGGTCACTTCGATGTGAGTGCAGTAGCCGGCGAGGTGCTCGTCGACGGCGTTGTCGACGGCTTCCCAAACCAGGTGGTGCAACGCCGAGCCGTCGTGCACGTCCCCGATGTACATGCCGGGGCGCTTGCGGACGGCCTCGAGCCCCTCGAGAACCGTGATGTTGCTGGAATCGTATTCGCCGGGTGCGCGAGCGACTTCTTGAGCCGAGCTGGTCAACTTACTAATCCTGCCTCTCGTCGAGGGTAGAGCTCGCGGAAGCCCTGGAACGACGCCACCAAGCTCGTTCTCGAAGGCCGTCTACGCGGGTCGATTCAGACGCTTTCGTATAACCATTCAGAGCGCCTGGCGCAAGTCGAATGCTCCTGATTTTCCCCAACGATTTCAGGCATTTCTCAAGGTGCTTCGACGCGCTCGAAACGCCCTCCTCAGGGGCCCGGAATCAGGGAGAAATTCACCCCCCGGTACTGCTCAGACGTCCCGACGAAAGCGTGAAAATCGCCGCGCCGGGTGAGCCCGGCGATTCGGGGAGGAAAAGCTCGGGGCGGGTCGTGGTCACGAAGATCTGACACGCGCTGTCGCGCACGAAGTCGTAGACCGCTCCGGTTCGACCGGCGTCGAGCTCGCTCGAAACGTCATCGAGCAGCAGGATGGGCTCGGCGCTCCGCGCCTGGCGCACGCATTCGAGCTCCGCGAGCTTGAGCCCGAGCGCGAGCAGGCGCTGCTGTCCCTGGGATGCGTGGTGCCTGGCCGAGCGCCCCTCGAGCTCGAGCTCGAGCTCGTCACGGTGCGGGCCGAAGGTCGCGCTCTTGCGCCGCGCGTCCGCGGGTCGGCGTTCGGCGAGCGCCGCCGCGAAGGCTTCCACGTCCTCGCTACCGGCCGCGACGTAGCGAGCCTCGAACGAAAGACCGCTCGCGGCGATGCGGGAAAAGGCCGCGGTGAGCGCGCGCGAGAGCCCCTCCGCGGCCCGGCGGTGAGCGAGGGCCAGACGCGACCCCGACTCGGCCATGACGCTCTCGAAGGGCGCAAGTTCCCTCGCCTGGGGGCCGCGCTCCTCGAGCACGCGCTGCCGGCTCTGAAGCGCCTCGAGGTAGCGACGGCGGGCCTCGGCTCCCACGGGGTCGACGAACAGCACGACGCGATCGAGCAGCCGCCGTCGCAGGCTCGCCGCGCCGCTCACGAGCTCGAGATCGGCGGGGTGGAAGATCACGACCGGCGTCCGGATCGCGTAGGCGGACAGCGAGGACGGGCGCTTGCCCTCGAGCTCGACCTGCCGGCTCCGCCGCGTGAGCGTGACGCGCTGCTCGCGAGCGAGGCCGTCGTCTTCCACGATGGCCCGCACCGAAGCTCGCTCGTCTCCTTCGCGGACCAGCGCCGCGAGGCGCTCGCTGCGGAAGCTCTTGCTGGTGGCGCAGACGTAGAGCGCCTCGAGCAGGCTGGTCTTGCCCTGCCCGTTGTCCCCGACCACGACGTTGAGCCCGGGAGCGGGCTCGAACGTGGCTGCCTCGATGTTGCGGAACGACCGGAGCTCGGCTTTTCGGAAGCGGATCGGCGCGAGCGCTTGCGAGGTCGCTGGTGAAGACGAGTCGGTGGACAACTGAGCTAGCGCGCCAACACGCTCCGAGTAGAGTCGCCGCGAAGCGGCCCGCGTGGGGGGGGGCCCCGCGTGCCGCCCCGATGACTAGATGCGCATCGGCATGATCACCGCGATGTAGCTCGTGTTGCCGCTCGCGGTGGCCGGCTTGATGACGGCGGGATCGAGATCTCCGCTCACGCCGATCGTGACCTCGTCGTCGACCACGGCGCCGAGCACGTCGAGGAAGTAGCGAGCGTTGAAACCGATCGCGATGTCCGGCCCGTCGTAGTCGATGGCGAGCTCGTCGAAGCCCTCGCCGCTCTCGGGGCTCTCGCTTTCCACGCGCACCTTGCCGCGCGTGAGCGTGAGCTTCACGCCGCCGGTGCGATCGCTCGCCGCGACCGAGACCGCCTTCAGCGCGTCCGCCACGGGCAGGCGCGGCACGCGCGCGACGTGCTCGCTGTGCTCCGGGATCACCTGCTGGTAGGGCGGGAACTGCGCGTCCACGAGCTTCACGCTGAACTCGTAGCCCGCGAGCTGGAAGAAGGCGCTCGGGCCCGCCTGCGAGATCTTGATCTCGGGCGTCGCGTCGGAGGCTTCGCCGAGGGCCTCGTCGCACAGGCGCTTGAGCTCGAGCACGCCCTTCAGCGGGATCAGCATCGTGGAGCTCGCCGTGCGACCGCGCACGAGCGTCTCCATCAGGCTCAGGCGGTGCCCGTCGGTCGTCGCCATGCGCACGCGCTCGCCGTCCCACTCGAACAGCGCGCTATTCAAGTGCAGGCGCGTCTCGTCGGTCGAGATCGAGAAGTAGGTTCCCGCGATCAGGTTCGAGAGCGCGTCGACCTCGAGGCTCAAGGGGGTCGCGGCGTCCGGCTGCGGCAGGGCGGGGAATTCATCGCCCGGGATGGCCTGCACGGTGAAGCGGCGCGCCGAGCCGACCGCGCGAATCGTCACGGCGGTGCCCGACGTGCTGATGGAGATTTCACCCTCCGGCATCATCTTCACGCGCTCGAAGAGGTCGCGCGCGCCCACCGCCACCGAACCACCTTGCTCGACGCGCGCCGGGATCTTCCCCGTCACGGCGAGGTACAAATCGGTCGCCGCGAGCTTCAGCTCCGCGGGGCCTGCGACCTCGAGCAAGACATTCCCGAGCACGGGCATCGTGCTCTTTTTGTCGGCGACTCCCTGGCAGCGTCCGAGGACACGAACCAGGTCTTTCTTGGCGACCACGACGTGCATTGCGCCGGTCGTGTTAGCCGGTACGCGCCGTGGCCGCCAGCGTCGGAGCGACCCCGTGAGCGAGTTTTCGAAACTGGCTGCCGGCCGGTTTCCGGTCGCGCGCTCTCTGACGATCTCTCTCTATAAGATTTAAATATTTAGTCGTCAGACGTAGGGGCTGTGGAGACTGGGGATTTTTGCGCAAGTAATCGGAATGATTGATGATTGCGGCGCGCGGGCTGTTGGGGAAACCGGGATCCGGTGTCGGGCCGGAGGGGACCCGAAAAAGTCGGTCAGAAACTTGCCCCGGGCGCTCCTCAGGGTTGTCCAGAGGTTGCGCTCAGGCTGTGGAGGCTTCTGGCGCGCCCTTTTCGGCTCGGCGTTTGGTCTTTTTCCGTCGAAGCTCGTTGGCCGGAACCCCGATGCGGGCGAGCGCGTCGAGCAGCTGACCCCGATCCCGAGCGTAGGCACGCGGACCCACCTGACCTCGCTCGTGCAAGCGCTCGAGCTCGACCAGCTCGGCCAGGATGAGCTCGCGCGCGCGCCGGCGTTCCTCTTCGTTCTCCGCCTGTGAGGTCGGCCCCTTGTCGAGGTAGCCCGCGGCGTAGAGCGCCCCAGCGGCCGCGACCACGACCGAGATCAGGACCGCGATCCATCGCCCGAGACCGGGCGTGGGCAGCCCCGTGAGGACGATCGAGAAGCTGCCCAGCGTGGCCGTCGGATCCTGCAGCACCTTGCGCGTCACGAGCACGCGGTCTCCCGTCTGCGGCGCGACGTCGGCCTGAACGGGCTCGAAGCCGTCCACCTCGAGGCCCATGCTGGTGCTCGCCTCGGCGATCACTCGAATCTCGGCGACGCGCGGCGGGAGCCCGACCTCGAACGCCGCGGTGTCCGACGCACCCTTCGGTACTTGGAAGCGGAACGACACGTCGTGCTGTCCCGGCGTGAACGTCCCCGTGAGCGCCGCGCCCTTGCCGGCGACCTGCTCGAACTTGGTGTCGTTCATGCTCTCGTTCGCGCGAAATGCCTTGAAATCTCGCGGCAAATCCATGGTCACGTTCTGGGGTATCCAGGTCACGCTGCCCATGTTGAAGACGCGAAACAGCACCTCGAACTGGAAGACGTCGTCGCGCGGCTCGATGAAGACGAAGCCGCGCATGCCGATGCGAACGCTGGGGTCGAGCTTTTGCGTGACCGGGTACACGTGGAGCAACACGCGCTGACCGGCGTCGTTGCGCAGATTGAACGGCGAGGAGGCGTACTCGGCGCCGCCGTATTTGACCGTGACGCGGTAGGCCGTGCCGCTCGCGACCGACAGCCCGTCGAAGCGCGCGAGTCCCTGCTCGTTCGCCTTCGTCACGCGCTGACTGCGAGTGTCACCCTGGGCCACGCTTTGCACCATGATGCCGAGCCGCACGTCGATGCCGGATTGAGGGGCCCCGCTCGCGTCGACGATGGTGGCCTCGATGGTGCCGACGGGGAGATCGGCGGCGGGGCCGTTCTGATCGACCGCGCGCTGCGCGGCGTGCGGGTTCGGCTGGGGAGCGAGCCCTTGCGCTCCGGCGGGTGCAGCCGCGAAGACCAGCGAAAGGAGCAATAAGACGGCTGAAAGCTTCATGATTTTCCCCCGGCCGCCGCGTCCTCGGGTGCGTCGCTGGCGTTCACCGGTTCGCTCGGGGCATCGCCCTCTACGGCGGCCTCCTCCGTCTCGATGTCACGGAGAGCGGGCCTTTCTTCGGAAGGAGGAGCCTCGGCTTCGTCTTCTCGTTCTTCGGTCCGCGCCTTCGCCAATCGCTCCTTGAGGAGCTTCTCCGCCCTGGCGCGCGCGGGCTTCAGGTTCTCGTCCAGCCGCTGCATCAAGCGGATGGCCTCGGCGCGGTAACGCGCGGACAGTTCCTGATAGTCCTCGGCCGTGATCTTGCCGACGCTCCGCTCGTACTCGAGGTCCTTCAGCGCGCGGAGGACGGCGCGCTTCTGCTCTTCTTCGGCGCTCGGTGCGCCGAGGGTGAGCGCCTCCTCGAGCGAGAGAGGTGTCTCACCGGTGAGGCTTTGAACGCTCGACCACATGAGCGCGATGCCGCCGAGCAGCGCGAGGGCCGCGAGCGCGAGGATGGCGATCGGCGCTCCGAACACGAACCCCGCGCCGATCACGATCGCGACGCCGGCGCCCACGGCGATGAAGCGCAAGGAATCTTGGGAAGAGGGCATCGACGTCAGGCTCCCCGCCGGCGGAGGCGCAGCGCGGAAGCGAGGCCGAGCAGGCCGCCGGCGCCGAGCGCGAAGGCCCAGCCGGGACTCGACGGGAGCGCGGGCGCTGCCGCACGCGCCGCGCTGGGCGGCGCCTCCGGTCGAGCTCTCGCGTAAGCCGTGGACGGCGTGAACGCGAGCCAAACGGCGAAGATGACGCTCGTCGCGACCCCGAAGCTTGCCCGCGCGTAGGCGGTGACGCCCGCTTCACGCAGGCTGAGCTCCGGCCAGAGCGAGATGCTGGCGCCGAGGATCAAGATGCCGACGCCGAACCAGATGAACGACACGAGCGGGTTCACGTGCATCTGGAAGGTGGCGCGCTTGGTGGCGGCGTCGACCGTGCCGACGACGAGGTAGAGATCTTCTTTCCACGACCGGACCAGGGAGATCTCGGTCGTCGGCATCTCCGGCTGGCGGTGATAGATGAACTTCGCCGGTGACGCCCGGTCCACGAACTGTCCGTCGCGGAACACCTTGAGATCGGCGAACACCATGCGCTTGCTGATGTCGGCTTGCTGCTCCGGGGTGCAGCGGGGGTTACCGGGGCACATGCGCGGGCCCTCGAACTCGAGCTCGTAGGCGCCCACCTTCACCTTGTCGCCGGGCACCATCGCCGCTTCACGCTCGACGGTCCACGCGCTGCCGGTGAAGCCGAGGAACATCCCGACGATGCCGAGGTGCACGATGTACCCGCCGTAGCGGCGGCGGTTCTTGCCGATGAGCCTGAAGAAGGCCGTGAGCGGGGACTCCGGCTCCTCGCCCTTCTTGGTGCTGCGGAGTCGCGCGCTCGTGCCTCGGTAAAACTCCTGAATCACGACCGCGATGTTGAACGCGGCGAGCGCTACGGTGATGCCGGGGAGAGCGGAGCCGATCTTCTGGAGCACGACGCCGATGAAGCCCGGATAAAATGGATCCTTCGGGACGAACGCCGGGTAACCGAGCGAGCTCCCGAACGCGACGTGCAGCGCGTAGGTCACGACGAGCGCGCCGAGGGGGAACTTGAACGCCTTCTTGAGCGCGCCGGGGCTCGTGGTGCGCCATCCGAAGAGCGGCGCGAGGCCCATCAAAGCGAAGATCAGGAGACCGATCGGCGCCATCCAGCGGTTGAAGAAAGGCGGCCCGACCGTGACGCTCTCACCCCAGAGCTCGGAGAGCTTCGGGTACATGGTCGCGACGAGGATGAAGGTCGCCGCGCCGAGCAGCGCCCAGTTGTTCACGACGAACATGGCCTCGCGGCTCGCGACGCTCTCGATCTCCGTCTTGGCCCGGAGCTGCGGGATGCGCCACACGACGAGCCCGGCGACCGCCGCGAAAGCGAGCGCGATGAACCCGAGGAAGTAGGTGCCGATGTCGCTCTGCGCGAAGCTATGGACGCTCGAGATGATGCCGGAGCGAGTGAGGAACGTGCCGAAGATCGTGAGCAGGAAGGTCACGGTGATGAGCACGACGTTCCAGATCTTGAGCATGCCCTTGCGCTCTTGAATCATCGTCGAGTGCACGTACGCGGCCGCGGAGAACCACGGCAGACACGCGGCGTTCTCGACCGGATCCCAGGCCCAATAGCCGCCCCAGCCGAGCTCCACGTACGCCCAGACCATCCCGAGCGCGTTGCCGATCGAGAGGAACAGGAACGCGAACAACATCCACTTCCGGACCGCGATGATCCACTCGTTGTCGAGCCGCCCGGTGACGAGCGCCGCCACGCAGAAGGCGAAGGGCACCGTGCAGCCGACGAAGCCGAGGTAGAGGCTCGGCGGGTGGATCACCATCCAGTAGTTCTGGAGCAGCGGGTTCAAGCCCTCGCCGTCGGCGCGCGCCCCCGCGATGCTGGCTTCGAATGGGTTCGCCGCGAACAGCATCAGCACACCGAAGAAGCCGATCACCACCATCAGCGTGGCGATGACGTACGGCTGGAGCTGCCGGTAGCGACCCTTCAACCAGGCGACGCACGCGACGACGTAGCCTGCGAGCAGGAACGCCCACCAGAGCAGCGAACCGTCTTGCCCGCCCCACAAGGCGGTGAAGAGGTACGTGTCCGGCATCGAGCGGTCGCTGTAGCGGGCGACGTAGCGGATGCGAAAGTCGTGGGTGAAGAAGGCGTAAGCGAGCAGGAGCACCGCGAAGAGCACGAGTGCGCTCGTCGCGTACGCCCCGAGGCGCGCCGATTGCAGCAGGCGCGGGTGACCACGCCCAGCCGCGAGCGCGACCGCGAAGGTGTAGGCGGCGCTCACCAAAATCGCGTACAGCACGCCGGTGCCGAACTCAGGCAGCGATTGCCACATCGCCGCCGAGCTTAGCCCGAATCGGGGGACGAGCCCGGATTTTGCAGACTTATGTCAAGTACCGTCGGAGACGGTCGTCCCGACGTTCTCGCCCAGGCACACGCGGCGAATGTTGCCGGGCGCCATTCGGAAGACACGGATCCGTAACCCGTGCTCGCGACACAGAGCGACCGCGGTCGAATCCATCACGCCCAGGTGGTCGCCCAAGAAGCGATCGTAGGTGACGCGGTCCAACATTTTGGCTTCCGCGTGACGGGCTGGGTCGCGGTCATAAATGCCTTCGACCTTGGTCGCCTTCAGCACCGCGTCCGCGCGGACCTCCATGGCGCGGAGCGCCGCTGCCGTGTCGGTCGAGAAATACGGGTTCCCGGTACCGGCCGCGAAGATCACCGCGTAGCCGCGATCCAGGTGACGGATGGCCCGGCGCCGGATGTACGGCTCGGCCACCTGCTTGATCTCGAGGGCGGTCATGACTCGAGTCGGCACGCCGCTTCGCTCGAGCGCGTCCTGTAACGCGAGCGAATTGATGACCGTCGCCAGCATGCCCATGTAGTCGCTCTGGGCGCGGTCCATGCCCTCGCTCGCGCCCCGAAGGCCGCGGAAGATGTTGCCGCCGCCGACGACGAGACCGATCTGCACGCCGGTCGCGTGCACCTCGGCGATCTCGCTGGCAGTCGCCTTCAGCGTCACCGTGTCGATGCCGGAGCCACCAGTCTTTCCGCTCAGGGCTTCGCCACTGAGCTTCAGGATCACACGCCGATACCTGAGCTTCTGCGCTTCGGGTTCCACGAGGTCGGTTAGCTACCCCCGGCGGGGCCCTACTGCAACGACTCTGGCGCGGTACCGGTCGCCGTAGTATCCCCGCGCCATGGTTCGGCTCGCGAGAACGCCCGATCCGCGGCGGGTTCCGCTCGCGCGGGGCACCGTCTGTGCGATCTTGCTGGCGTTCTGCTGGGCGGCCGGCTGCAGCAAGAAGTCCGACGGTTCGGGCTCGGTCGCGTCGGCTTCGGCTTCCGCGCGCGCCAAACCTACTGCTCTGAGCCCCGAGCTCGCGGAGAAGGTCCTCGCCAAGGTCGGAGATCGGACCATTACTCTCGGGGAATACGCGGCCACGCTCGAGCGGATGGATCCGTTCGAGCGCCTTCGTTACCAATCCCCCGATCGCCGGAAGCAGCTGCTCGACGAAATGATCGAGGTCGAGCTCCTGGCCGGCGAGGCGCGGCGTCGGGGGCTCGACAAGCTGCCGGAGACGGAGGAGCGCCGGCGCCAGCTCCTCCGCGACGAGCTCCTCGAAGGGCTCAAACAGGGACTCCCGGCCCCGAACGACCTGCCCGAAGCCGAGGTCAGGGCCTACTACGACAGCCACAAGGCCGAGTTCGACGAGCCGGAGCGCCGGCGCGTGAGCGCGATCGCGCTCGGTAGCGAGGCCGAAGCCAGGCGAGTGCTCGAGCTTTCGCGCGGGGCCACGGCCGACGCCTGGGGCAAGCTCGTGGAACAGTACGGCAAGACGAAGAAGCTCCGTCCGGGTCCGCCGCCGCCGAGCGAGCTCGCGGGCGACCTCGGGATCGTGGGGCCGCCCGGGGACGCGCGAGGGGCGAACCCGCGCGTGCCCGAGCCGGTGCGTGAAGCGGCCTTCGAGATCGCGAAGCTTGGCGACATCTATTCGGGCCTGGTCAAGGCGGGGAACGACTTCTACGTCGTGCGGCTGAGCGGCAAGACCGACGCGCGATCGCGCACCTTCCAGGAAGCCGAGCGCGCGATTCGTGTCGCTGTCGTCCAAGCGAAGATTCGAGAGCGCGAGGCGGCGCTCGAGGCGGAGCTTCGCAAGAAGTACCCAGTCAAGGTCGACGAGGAGGCGCTTTCGAAGCTTTCGGTGCCGGCGCCGAGCGCGAGCGCCCCCAAGCCGGCGGCGCCGAAGCCCTGACATCGTGGCAAGTACGAGCCTGTCCGATCGCGCTCCCGAAGCGCCCGACGACGCGAGCGACTGGCGCTTTCAGCTGCGCCATTCACTGACGACGGCGGACGAGCTCGCGAAGGTCGTCGAGCTTACGCCGGGTGAGCTCGCGGGCGCTCGCGCCGCCGAGCGCGCCGGGTTCCCCATCGCGATCACTCCCTACTACCTCGGCTTGATCGATCGCAGCGATCCCGCTTGCCCCATCCGGCGTCAGGTGGTGCCGCGCATCGAAGAGGAAGAGACGGTGCCGGGTGATCTGCGCGATCCCTTGGGAGAAGAGGCGCACGAGGTCGCGCCCGAGCTCGTGCAGCGCTACCCCGATCGAGCGCTCCTGCTCGTGACCGATCGCTGCGCCGTGTACTGCCGCTTCTGCACGCGGAGCCGCATGGTGGGCGCCGGCGGTGGGCCGCGCTCGGACGAACGCCTCGAGCCCGCCTTCACCTACCTCGAGAGCCACCCCGAAGTTCGCGACGTGATCGTGAGCGGCGGCGATCCTCTGGCCATGGCGACGCCGCGGCTGACGCGCATCGTCGAGCGTCTGCGCCGAATTCAAAGCGTCGACACGATCCGCCTCGCGACGCGCGTGCCCGTCGTCTTGCCCCAGCGCATCACGGCCGAGCTGCTCGACGCGCTCAAGCCGCATCACCCCCTCTGGGTGATGACTCACTTCAATCACCCGAAGGAGCTGACGGAAGAGTCGCGCGCGGCGTGCCGGCGCCTCGCCGACGCGGGCTTCCCGGTGATGAACCAGAGCGTGCTCTTGCGCGGCGTGAACGACGACGCGGCGACGCTGACCGCGCTCTTTCGTGGGCTGACGCGAGAACGCGTGCGGCCGTACTACTTGCTCCAGACCGACCCGGTGCGTGGAAGTTCGCACCTGCGGACGCCGCTCTCGACCGGCCTCCGGATCATGGAGCAGCTGCAGGGTCGGCTCTCGGGCATCGCGCTTCCGAAGTTCATCGTCGACACTCCAGGAGGCTTCGGCAAAGTGCCGCTCCTCCCGGATTACGTCGTGTCGCGCGGTGAAGGCGTGGTCCGCCTGCGCACGGCTCGAGGCGTCGAGGTCGACTACGTCGACCCGCCCGAACGTGCTTAGGGACCGAAGCCGCCCTGGCCGTTCGCTCCGCCGAAAAAGCCCGCTCCACCCTGGCCTGGGAAGCCACCCTGGCCTGGGAAGCCACCCTGGCCGTTCGCTCCGCCGAAAAAGCCCGCTCCACCCTGGCCTGGGAAGCCACCCTGGCCTGGGAAGCCACCCTGGCCTGGGAAGCCACCCTGGCCTGGACCGGAGCCGCCTTGGCCAAACGCACCTCCATTGGAGCTGCCGCCGCTAGTGAAGCCGCCCGCTCCGGTAGTCCCGCCAGTTCCAAAGCCGCCCGCTCCGGTAGTTCCGCCGGTTCCGAAGCCACCAGCACCCGTCGCGCCCGCGCTGCCACCTTTGCCTCCCGTTGCGCCCGCGCTGCCGCCCTTGCCACCGCTCCCGCTGCTGGCGCCGCCGCTGCCCGAGCTTCCCCCATCGTCGTCGGATCCGGGTTCGGTATCGTCGCCGCCGCATCCCGTGAGTCCGGACACACTGATCCCAACCATCATCGCGATGGCAAAATACACCTGTTTCATGGCCAACTGACCTCTGCGAACGGAAGTGGACGCCGCTCGGTGCGAGAGCTGATGTTGGCTCCCCCGCGTGGAGGTCAGAAATGTGAGACCGGTCTCAGGAGCCGCCCGGAGAGCGCTCCGATCGCACCGCGTCGAGCACCTGTTTCCACGTCGAGCCGCCGTCCACCTCGAGGAGTTGCGCGATCTCGGCGAGCGCGCGTTCCTCTTCTTTCGTGACCGCGCTCGGATCGTCGAAGGCGTCCGCGGTGGCGCGCGCGATCGCTTCGGCGTGGAGGATCAAATCGGGTAGCTCCTCGAGCTCGACTTCGAAGCTCCGTTCATCGAGCGCCACGCCGAGCAAGCCGCGCAATCCGTCCTCGACGTAGCGTTGCGACGGAGATTCATGCAGCCACTGGTCGAGCGCGTTTGCAGTCTCCTGAGAAAGATGCAGGCGCTCCCGAGCGAACTCGCGGATTCGTTCGACCTCGACGTGCTCCATCTTACCGTCCGCCCACGCGACGTAGACGAGCGGCAGCAGCATCAGCGCCCGGTAGCTCCGGCGCCCGAGCCCGAGCGCGGCGAGGGTTCGATCGAGCTCCTCGTAGTCGATACCCGACATCGCCCCGGCCTTAGCCTGAATCCGTGCCGCGGTCGACGCGGGGAGCTCCGCTTCAGAACGCGGCTTCCACGCCGATGCTCGGGATGGTGACGGGGCCGAACTCGTCGCCACGGCACCCCGCCTGGGAACAGCGGTACGACAGCGTCTCTTTGTGCAAGGTGGTGTTGATGATCTCGAAGATGAAGCTCCACCACGCCCCCTTGGTGCCGATGGGCCACTTCTTCTCGAGCCTGACGTCGAGGCGATAGAACGAAGGCGCTCGTATCCCCGCGTCGACTCCCGTCGCGAAGACGGGCTGCCCCATGGGGTCCACCGTGAGCGTGTACTCGACCTCCGCCGGGACACCCGTATAGAAGGTGAAGCGCGTGCCCGCGCGCCAGCGCCGGCCCAGATCGTATGCGAGCGCCGCGTGGAGCACGTGAGTTCGATCGAACGACGCCGTGAAGCGATGTCCCCTCAAGCTGCGCAGCGAACGCGAGAGCGTGTACGCGAAATAGCCGCCGAGCTTCTCGGTGAGCGGGCGCCGCAGCATGATCTCGAGCCCGTAGCTCTGACCCCGCAAGCGGGTGTCGAGATCCACGTCGTCGTCGAGCTCGCCGCTCTGCACGAGGCTCAAGAGATCGGACAGGTTGAAGAACACGTTCTGGAAGACCGTGGCCTCGGCGGTCACGTCGCCGCCGACCGCGACGTCCACGCCGGCCGAGCTCTGGAGCGCGCGCTGCAGCCCCTCTTCCAGCCCGCCCAGCGCGAAGCCCGGGACCGGAACGACGAAGCTCGGCGGTTGGTGCGCGATGCCGAGCGCGTTCTTCAGCGCGACGCGGCGGCTCACCTGGTAACGCGCCGAGATGCGCGGGTCCACGCCCACGGCGTTCGCGTTGCCCGATCCGTAGACGTCCACGCGTAGGCCCGGGGTGATCTGCATCCAGCGCTCCGGCTCCCACACGAGCTCGGCGAAGGCTCCGATCGCGTAGTCGGTGCGCGTCGGAAAATCATTTTGGGCCTCGTCGTCGTCGAGCGCCGTCGAGTAGTCGTCGAAGTTGAGATCGAGCCCGCCGCGGTAGAGCGCCTGCTCCGAGCTCCGGTGCTCGAGGCGCGTGCGCGCGCCGATCGAGAGATCGAGCACGCTGACGGCGTCGTCGTCGAGCGTGTCCTGGCCCGTGCGGTCGTAGCCCAGCGTGACGGCGGATTTCAGCTCCGTGCGGGCGTCGATGTGACGCTCGTGGCGGAGATCGATGCGATGGAACTCGGTGCCGAGGCCGTCTTCGCGGCCGCTGTCCTCCACCGCGAAAAAATCGTAGGAACCGAACGCGAACACGCCGAGTCGATCGCGGTCGTTCACGTCGTAGCTCCCGCGCAGCTGGTAGTCCCAGTACCCGAGCGTGACCTCCGGCGCGATGAGCGAAAGGATGCCGCCGGTGTACGAATAGCGGCCGGCGGCGAGCACGACGCCTTTACCGTCGGCGACGGGCGCCTCGATCAGCGCCCCCGCGTCGAACAGCCGCACGTTCGCCTCGCCGTGGAGCTCGTGCTTCGGAGGCGTGGTCTCGGCGGCGACGATGCCGCCGCTGAAGCGGCCGTAGCGCGCGGGGTAAGCACCCGAGTAGAGGTCCACGCGCTCGATGATCCCCGGGTGGATCACGCTCGGGCCGAGCGCGAAGTGATAGAGCAGCGGCAAGCGGATGTTGTCGAGGTAGTAGCCGACGTTGCCCGGCGGGGCGCCGCGCACGTAAAAGTACGGTAGGCCCGTCGCGAGCGGCGTGACGCCTGGCATGACCTCCACCGCGCGGAACGGGTCCCCGAAGGTTCCGGGCATTTCACGCACCTCGGCGCGCGTCATCGACACGCGCTCCGGCGCCTCACGCACGCCGACCACCGTGACGTCGACGGGCGCGTCGGGCGGCGGTCGTGGCTTCGTCCTTTCCGGGCTCGGTGACGGCGCTTCGGGTTCCGGCTCGGGCTCGGGCTCGGGCTCGTGGAACAAGATCTCGAAGCGGATGCGCGCGGCGATGGGCTCTCCGTTGCGCCGGGCGGGCTCGAACGTCCAAGTGCGAACGGCTTCGAGCGCGAGATCCGAGAACGGCGGTTCGCCGAGCAGGATCGTCGCGTCCGCGACGGTGCCCTTCTTCGTCACGGTGAGCTCGACCGCGACCGCGTGCTCGCCGCGCTGACCTTCGGGGTAGAGCGGCGCCGGCGCGTTCACGGGAACGGGCCGCGTGACGGTGTTCAGCGCTTCAGGAGCCACCGGCGTATCCCCGCTCGGCGTCGCGGCCTCGGGTGGAGGCGTCTGTCCGGCGGCGGTGGTCGTGCCGAGCAGCGCGAGGAGCGCGAACAACGTCGCTGGCGGCAGCTTTCCCGGCACCATGCCTCGACCCGACGCTAGCCTAGATCGGCGGTCGCTCGCTATTCTCGCCTGCGATGACCGACGAGAAGCCGCGGGCGTTTCAGCGCCTCGAAGAACTGAATCGCCTGGCCGAACAGGGTGGGGGCGAGGAACGCATCGAGCGCCAGCACAAAGCCATGAAGCTTACGGCCCGCGAGCGCCTCGAGGTCCTGCTCGACCGCGACAGCTTCGTGGAGATAGGGCGTTTCGTCACGCACCGAGCGAGCGACTTCGGGATGGCCGAGCAAAAGGTGCCGGGCGACGGGGTGATCACCGGATACGGGACGATCGCAGGCCGCCGAGCGTTCGTCTTTGCGCAAGATTTCACCGTGTTCGGAGGATCGCTCGGCGCAGCCCACGCCGAGAAGATCTGCACGATCATGGATCACGCGCTCCGGGTCGGCGCCCCCGTGATCGGGCTCAACGACTCGGGTGGCGCGCGCATTCAGGAGGGCGTGGCGGCGCTCGGCGGGTACGCCGACATCTTCCTCAGGAACACGCTCGCGAGCGGGGTGGTCCCGCAGATAAGCTGCATCATGGGGCCGTGCGCCGGCGGCGCGGTGTACTCGCCCGCGATCACCGACTTCGTCTTCATGGTGGAGAAGACGAGCTACATGTTCATCACCGGCCCCGACGTGATCAAGGCGGTCACGCACGAGGAAGTGACGAAGGAGGCTCTGGGTGGGGCCTCGACCCACGCGGAGGTGAGCGGCGTGAGCCACTTCACGTCGCCGGACGACCGCGCGTGCCTCGAGCTCGTGCGCGAGCTCTTCGCCTTCCTACCCGCGAACAACGCCGAGGATCCCCCGTTTGCTCCGAGCAAAGATCCGCCCGGCCGCGAGATCGTCGAGCTCGACGGCATCGTGCCGACCGAGAGCAACAAGCCTTACGATATGCTCGACGTGATCAGGGCGGTGGTCGACGACGGCTACCTGCTCGAGGTCCACCAGGCGTACGCGCAAAACATCGTGACCGCCTTCGCCCGGCTCGGCGGGAGGCCGGTAGGGATCGTCGCGAACCAACCCAAGGTGCTGGCCGGGGTGCTCGACATCGCCGCCAGCATCAAGGCGGCGCGCTTCGTGCGCTTCTGTGACTGCTTCAATTTCCCCATCGTCGCGTGGGTCGACGTGCCCGGCTTCTTGCCCGGCGTGGATCAGGAGCACCGCGGCATCATCATGCACGGCGCGAAGCTGCTCTACGCCTTCGCGGAGGCGACGGTGCCCAAGCTCACCGTCATCACCCGCAAGGCTTACGGCGGCGCCTACGACGTGATGAACAGCAAGCACATCCGCGCCGACGTGAGCCTGGCGTTCCCGACCGCGGAGATCGCCGTCATGGGGCCCGACGGAGCGGTCAACATCGTCTACAAGAACGCGATCGAGCGCGCCGCCGACAAGGCCGAGGCGCGCCGCACGTTCGTCGACGAGTACCGCGCGCGCTTCGCGAGCCCGGAGAAGGCGGCGGAGCTCGGCTTCGTGGACGAGATCATCTACCCGCGCGAGACGCGCAAGCGCTTGATCTCGTACCTCGAGATGTTGCGCACCAAGCGCGACAAGAACCCGCCGAAGAAGCACGGGAACATACCGCTCTGAAGTGCCTTCAGGCGAGCTCGGCGTCGATCTCGGCGTGGAAGAGGTGGAACACCGACTCTTCGGGCCAGCGCGGCGCGGTCTCGAGCAGCGCGCGCGCTTCACGCCGGCTGCCGCGATCGATGAGCGCCACCGCAGCGCCGTAGCGCATGAGCCAGTGCACGAGCGGGCTCGAGTGACCGGCGCTCGTCATGAGCTCCACGTCTCCGGGTCGCGCCGCGTGCGCGAAGGCTCGCGCGAAGGCCGCGAGCGCGGAGCGCAAGAGGACCACGCGGCCGCGCAAGAACGGGCCGGTCGCCGGGAGCGGAAGGCGCTCCACGGACTCGGCCTTGTGCACCGCGTCTTCCCGCTGACCCTCGAGGGTGTCGAGCAGAGCCTCCACGAACAGGCGGTGCTCCACCGCGGCTTCCCAGGCGTCGCCCCGCCTGGCCCTCTCGAGCAGGAAGCGCGCGCGGTCGGTGAGGCCATGAGCGGCGAAGGCCGTCGCGAGCAGCAGGGGCTCCATGGTCTCGCGGTGCGGCACGCGGTCGATGGCGCGGCTCCACACCGCGAGCACGGCGTTGATGTCGCCCGACATGAGGACCCGCCGCAGGCGCCGCCGTGAGAGGAACTGGGGCACGAGCACGAGGGCGGCGAGCGCGAGCGCGACGCCCCCGAGAACGGGCGACCGGAAGAGGAGCTCGATCGCTATCGCCACGAGCGCCGCGGACGCGACGAACGGCAACCAGGCGAGCAGCCGGGCGGACCAAGAAGCCCCAGCAGGCATGCGGCGAGTGTAGCCCCCAAATCCGCCACGCGCCGCGAGAACCGCCCTTTACCGACCCCGAACCTTCTGCTAATCGACTCCGACGCTTTGGGTCCGTCAACAGCGCGTCTCGAACCCCGCCAGGCCCGGAAGGGAGCAACGGTAGAGAAAAGCGGGTGTGGCGGGCCCACCCAATTTTGTGGTCGGGCAGAGCGCACGCCGGCGGGCGGGCGGCGCGTTGCCGCCCCGATTTAGACCCCGAACATTTCGATGACGCTGCCGTTGTGAGCGAGCGGCGCGTCGAGCGAGAAGTAGCTGATGGTCTGGGCGACCTCGTCGGGTGTCATGCGCGGCGGGAAGCCGCTGCCCTCGAGCATGCGCGTGTCGATGGAGCCGGGCAGGACCGCGACGGTCATCAACCCGGAGTCCTTGAGCTCCTCCGCCAGGCTCTTCATGAGCCCGATGAGGCCCCACTTGCTCGCGCAGTAAGCCGCGAGCCGCGGCGTCCCGAGCGTCCCCGAGATGCTGCCGACGTGGACGATGCGGCCGCGAGCGCGGCGGCGCATCGCGGGCAAGAGCTCTCGCGTGAGGACGAACGGAGCGCTCAGGTTCACCGCTATCTGCGCTTCGTAGCTCTCCGTGGACGTCTCTTCGACGCGGGTCCGGTGCGCCAGTCCGGCGTTGTGGACGAGCACCTCGACGTGAGGCGCCTCGGCGGCGATGCGGCGGCCGGCGGCCTCGGTGGCGCGCGTGTCCGCGAGATCCACGAACCAGGTGCGCACCTCGGGGGCTCCGTTTTCGAGCGCGAGCAGGCGAGTCTGTTCAAGCTCGTTCGACTCGCGCCCGACGAGCCCCACCGCGAGCCCGCGGCGAGCGAACGCGAGCGCCGTGGCCCTGCCGACGCCGCGGCTCGCGCCGGTGACGACGGCGAGGCGTTCGATCGGCGTGCCGCTCATCGCGGCTCGCTCGCGCGCGGCGCGTCGCGGAGTGCGAGCTCGAGCAGCGCGACGCCGGAGGCTT
>JAEZYO010000458.1 GCA_023419055.1 Pseudomonadota bacterium
GTTTTTGAGGCGCTCGCGCCAGTTCTCGGGAGAGCCCCTGCGGCCGCTCTCGGTGCGCTTCATGCACCGCAATCGGGTGAAGAGCCCGGAGTACGAGCGGCTCTTCGACGCGCCGGTTCGCTTCGAAGCCGACTGTGACGAGCTCGTGTTCGCTCGAGACACGCTCGACTTGCCGTTCCGAACGGCCGAACCGCGGCTCGCAGAGCTCCTCGACTATTGCGCCGAGTCCCGGCTCACCGAGCTTCGAACCATTCCGCCCGTGTTGCCGGCCGGCGCCGACGACGTGCGCGCCGCCCTGCGCGCGTGCCTGGCCGAAGGCAACGCGAACCTGGATCGCGTGGCCGAACGGCTGAACGTCAGCCAGCGATCGCTCCAGCGCCAGCTGAGCGAGCTCGGCACGTCACATCGCGCGCTCTTGCGCGAGGAGCGTGAGCTCTTGAGCCGCGAGATTTTGGCAAGAGACACGCCGAGCCACGCGGAGCTCGCCCGAGCGCTCGGGTATGCGAGCCGGCGCTCGGTGTCGCGCGCTCTCCGTAGAAAATCGGCCACCGAGCGCCCGGCGTGATTTGTCGTCGCGTGGCGCGGTTTGTCGACTGCGAGCGTGAAGGGGAAAGTGGCATCTAATACTCCACGTGGCCGCGCTGCCACGAAGCGGGGCAGGCTCATTCGATCATGAAGACACGATACTTCGCGGCGGCATTCCTCGGCTGTGCGACGCTCGCTTGTTCCTCCGGCTCGGACGCGCCCGCGCCGTACACGGCGGCTGTCGAGCAGCCGCTCGGTTCGACAGGGCCCGTCGCGGGGTTCGCCGATCTTCACCTCCACATGATGGCGGAGGAGGCCTTCGGCGGACGCTGGCTCTATGGCCGCCATCGGGGCGCGCTGGACGACTGCGACGGCGGTGTCGCGAGAACGCACGGCGCCGTGAAGGAAGACGTCTCGGCGCTCACGGAGCGCATCCAAGCCTGTGGTGGCCTGCCGGGACCGGTCGACGATCTGGCTGCGCCGGCGATCGATCTGTTGGCCCGCGGTGTCGGCGGCCTCGCGCTCTCGGAAGCTATCGGGACGGTCGCCGGGAGTCAGGGAGATACCGGCCTTCACCTCGGCCGCGCGCGCGTCCCCGAAGATCTCCCGGCGTGGGACAGCATCGCGCACCAGCAGGCGCACGTGAGCTGGCTGCGCTCGGCGCACCAGCGCGGCCTCAGCCTGGTCGTGCTCTCGGCGGTGAGCTTCGACTTCCTCTGCGAGCTCTTGCCTCGGGGTAGCGGGCAGCCGGTGTGCGACGAGATGGCCGACGTGGATCGTCAGCTCGCGCTGGCTCGAGAGCTCGACCTCGCGAACGATTGGCTCGAGATCGCCCTCTCTCCCGCGGACGCCCGGCGCATCATCGGCCAAGGCAAGCTCGCCGTCGTGCTCTCGATCGAAGCGAGTCACCTCTTCGGCCGCGATACGAGCAAGAACTTCGTGGCCGAGCTCGATCGCTACTACGCGATGGGCGTCCGGACCCTCCAGCCCGTTCACGAGACGGACAACCGCTTCGGCGGGGCAGCGACCCACCAACCCTTGCTGCAGGTCGCGGAGTTCGTCGAAAACTGCCACGTCGACCACGACTGCGGCCTCACCACGGACGACTACACGCTCGGCGTCGACGTGGAGCGGGTGAACGGTCGCTGTCAGAACTCGCGCGGCTTGTCGAACGAGGGGCGCGCGCTGCTCCAGGCGATGATGGACCGTCGCATGTTGGTCGATCTCGCGCACCTGTCCGCGAAGAGCATCGACGATGCTTACGCGGTCGCCGCGGCGAACCAGTACTACCCGCTCTACGTCTCGCACGGTCACTTGCGCGAGGTCATGGGAGAAGACGTGGCCGGCACCGAGAAGAGCACGCCGGCTTCGGTGATCGCGCAGATCCGGCGCACCGGCGGCATGTTCGGGCTCCGCACGGCCCACAACGAGACGCGCTCCTACGCGCGCAGCGTGGCGAACAGCTGCCAGGGGTCCTCGAGCTCCTTCGCGCAAGCCTACGATTTCGCGGTGAAGGGCCTGAAGGTGCCCGTCGCGTTCGGCAGCGATCTGAACGGCTTCGTCCAGCAGACGCGACCCCGCTTCGGCGCCGACGGGTGCTCGGCGACGGAGTGGAGCCTGCTCGCCAGCGACGGGAAATTCACGCCCTTCGAGGCGCAGTCCGACTGCGAGCGCCGCGACCAGCGCGAGCGCGGCGCGCCGCCGCTCGGGAGCGAGTTCGACACCAAGGGTCTCGCGCACGTCGGCATGCTGCCCGACCTGGTCGCCGACCTCTCGAACCTCGGCGTCGACACCGGGCCGCTCTTGCGCTCGGCGGAGGCGTTCATCGTCATGTGGGAGCGCGCGTCCGGCTCGCGATCGGGTCCTGTTACCAACGCCGCCGACATCGACACGAGCGGCATCGGTCCGCTCGCGCCGCGCGAGAGCCGCCCCGACGCGTACCCGTCGCGCTGCGGCAAGCACTACTGCCCGTCGCACGGTGAGCTCGAGATGGAGTGCCGTTTCAACGACGAGTGCAAGAGCGGGGCGTGCTCGAGCCCGGACGTCACCTGCGGTATCCCGTCCGGCGTCTGCGTGTGCAATGACGACGCCGATTGCGGCGGGCAGCGCTTCTGCGCCGAGGGTGTGCCGGGCGTCGGCGCGGACAATCGCTGCGAGGCGCGCCGCGGAGACCACGCCGCGTGCAGCCGCGACGGGCAATGCGCTTCCGGGGAGTGCGGTGGCTGCTTGAACGCGGTCGGCTACTGCTTCACGCCGAGCGCGCGCCGGTACGGTGAGTCCTGCGTCGCCGACGGCGAGTGTACGACCGGACGCTGCAGCGCCGATTGCTACCTCAACCCGACCGGAACCTGCCTCTGCGACGCGGACTCCGACTGCGGCGCGAGTCAGTACTGCGGCTGGGGGACGAACTCGGGGTCCTGCCGAGCGAAGAAGTCCAAGGGATCTCTGTGCACGAGCGCGCGAGAGTGCGCTTCGAACCGCTGTAGCTGGGGCTTCTGCAAGTGAGCCCGCGCGGCTCCGCGCCGCGGTTTCGCTGAAGACGAGAGCATGCGGGCGCCGCGACCGTCGCGGCGACTTGGGGGCAACTCGCGACTGCCGAGTCGTTCGGGATCGGGGAGCGGTGTGCCGCGCGACCGTCGCGCGAACGGTTTTCTTCACCATTTCAAACCCTTAGTTCGAGGTCAAAATCATGAAACGCATCGTTCCGTTCGTATCGATATCGGCGCTCGTCCTCGGTTGTTCGGCGGCGGACAGCTACGACGAGTCGCTCGGCGAGCTCGCGCTCGAGATCAACTGCTCCGCTCCGGCGAATTCGGACGAGGTGAACCGCTGCGCCGTGCGGACCGCCGTGCTGCAGACAGCCGGCGCCCAGGCCGATACTCTGCTCACGCCCGCGCCCTTCACCGCGGATTTCAAGTGCACCTACGAGCACGCGGCCACGATCTCCAACTTCGCTCAGGAGCTCCTCGGCAGGCCGGGACAAATCGGCCTCTTTCCCGGGGCCATTCACCCTCACACGGCTCCGTCGACGCGCGACCTGAACGGTCCGAAGCTGTCGACCAAGACCCGGCCCGCCAAGGTCGAGCTCAGCGGCATCAGCGTGAAGCCCGGCGCGTCCTACACCGCGACCGCTTCGATGCTCACGCGTGGTGAGGTGGACAACGCGCGCGATCGCGTGCTCTCCGAGGGCGACGCGGTCTTCATGCCCACGCTGCAAATGAGCTTCTACGAGCTCAGCAAGGTGAAGGAGCTCGCGGCGAAGCTGAAGGTGAGCCTCTCGTTCTTGGACGCGCTCGTGGCCGTCGACAACGAGAAGCGGGAGACGCAGCTCCTGCTCGAGCTCGAGCAGGACTTCTTCGACATGACGGTGCCGAAGCCGCAGCCCGAGGACATGTTCACGAGCGACGTGACGGCCGCGCACCTTGCGGCCGAAGGCATGGGGCCGACTACTCCTTTCACGTACGTCTCGCGCGTGACCTACGGGCGCAAGTTCATCGCCAGGGTGAACAGTCGCTACAAGAAGTCGGAGGTACAGGCTGCGTTGAGCTTCATGCTCTCCGAGCTCCAGAAGCAGAAGTCGGCGGCGACGTCGTCGCAGGGAGGCACCGGTGGCGCGGGCGGCACCGGTGGTACGGGCGGCACCGGTGGTACGGGCGGCACGGGCTCGGGTGGAAGTGCGGGCAGCGCCGGTTCGGGCGGCGCGGCCGGCTCGGGCGGCAGCGGCGGGACGGTCTCGGTCGACGTTTACTACAAGAAAGTGCTCGAAGAGATTTCCATCCAGCTCATCGACATCGGTGGCACTCCTCCCCCGGTCACGAAGGGGTCACAGCTCCTCGACGAGCTCGCGAAGGGCATCAAATGGTCTACGGCCGGGGTCCCGCGCCCGATCCGCTTCTCGCTCAATCACTTCGCCACGAACGACAGCCTGGGCACGTTCTTCATCACCGACTTCTACTCGGCGAACTGCAGCACCCGCACGCACCAGATGCAGGTGACGCTCGAGTCGCTGTACTTCGACGACTCCGGGGACGTCGCCGGAAACGGCGAGCCGACCTGGGACATCAACGTCACCGATCAAACGGGAAAGAACTGGCTCCGCTCCTATTACTGCCCCCCTTGCGACACCGGCCGCAGCAGCGGGCCCTCCCGGCGCGATGACGATACTTGGCAGTCTCTCGCGGTAGGCGCGACGGTCACCTCGGATCTCAACGTCACTCCGACGATCACGATCAACGCGCAGTACCGGGACTGGAACCACCCATTGTTCGCCAAATGGGTCCAGGACGAGGCGGCAGGGAACGCGACCACCTACCAATACGTCGGCACACCGCTTCACGGCAGGTGGACCAACAGCACGGGCGCGAGGGTGGTCCCGCTGAGCTCGAGCCAGATGCTGACCGCCAGCAACGATCACCTCGACGTGGACCTCTATTACCGGATCCGGCGTTTCAACCCGTGCAACGCGGGCTACGGCTGGGACGGCATCCGCTGCACCAAGATCGATCTCGCGCTCCAGGATCTCTTCACCAAGGAGGTCGCGCATTGCCCGTCCGAGCCGCTCCTGGTCAACACCTCGCGGCTCTACCTCACCCGCCACAACGTCGAACAGCTGATCGAGCCCTACACCGTCTCGCTCGTCGAGGTGGACCCGTACTCGTTGATCGAGATCAACGGGACCAAGTGGTCTCAAACCATCACGATGGATCAGGAGCCGGCGGCCGTGACGCCCTGGACCTTCATCGGGAAGAACTGGGCGGCCTCCAACGCCAAACAGCTCGCGCCCAACAAGGCGTACAAGCTCAGCTACACGCGCGAGAACGACACCGGCGAGTACTTCGTGCGGATGCTGCCGATCCGCGCCGATTTCTCGATCGACGGGGTCGACGCGTCGAGCATCTACCTCGACGCGAGCTCGCCGCTCACCCTGGACGCGCAGAGGGCCTGCGGCAACCGAGAGATCGGCGACCCTCAGGCGCTCTATCAGCTCACCCTGGTGCGCTTCCAGAACGGCGTTGCGACCGGCAGCATCACGAAGACCATCCCGCGGAGTGACCTGCTCGGCTTCGATCTGCGCGCCGCCTTTTCGGCGAAGGGTTGGAGCGTTCTGCCCGGCGAGCAGTACCGCGTGACGTTGGCGGTCCGCGACGCAGGAACCTGGAAGCCCGAGACCAAGGACATCATCATCAACGGCTGCGCGAGCGGTGAGGCCTGGAACGGCAGCGCTTGTCGTCCGGTTCAGGTGACGCAGATCCGCAAGAGCAGCACGGACCAATGCCTCGTCCAGAACGGCTCTTCGCTCGGCTCGGGAGCCTGCACGGGCGCGGCCGCGGATTTCGGGCTCGTCGAGGTCTCCGCGAACCGCATGCTGATTCGTTCTCAGAGCAGCGGGCTCTGCCTGGTGTCGCCGCCGCTCACGACCGGCGCGCCGCTCTTCCGAGCCTGCGACGGCGCACTGGACCAACAGTTCGAGGTGGTGGACGGCCTCGCCGGCAGCAAGCTCGTCGCGCTCGGCGCTGCCGCCGCGGGTAACTGCGTCGCGCTCCCCGCGGCCGCAACCAGCGCGTCCTTCCGTGCCTGCAGCAGCGCGAACACGACCTTCGCGTTCAACTGGACCGTGGAGGATGCGGCGCCGGCAATGCCGATCTCGACGCGGCTCGCCTGGAGCTCGGAGAGCGCGCCGGTGCTCACCCCCTCTGGCAACGTGACCGAGACCGTCGACCCCGCCATGGGCTCGGTGTTCAGGTTGGCGCTGCCGGCCGACTCGATCTCGGCTCCCGACGCTCCCGCCGTGGACGTCGGCACCGGTGACTTCGCGATCTCTCTCTGGGTGAAGACCGCGGACGGCGCGGGCCGAGAGCTCCTCAGCAAGGTCGACTCGAGCGGTAAGGGTTACAGCATCTCGTTCGGTCAAGGGTCCATGAGCTTCGAGCTGAAGGATCAGGTGGCCGCCAAGGACGGCAGCACCAGCTCTCGGCTCATCGCGTACGGCGCCGCGCTCGGTGACGACAAGTGGCATCACGTGCTCGTCAGCGCCGACCGCGACGTGCACGACGGCATGGCAATCTTCGTCGACGGCAAGCGCCTCGTGAACTCGGGCAACCCGCTCACTCATCGCGGCAGCCTCGACAGCACGGCTCCGCTCCGCTTCGGCGGAGGAACCATCGGCGCGGCCAAGCCGATGTCGGTCACGAACATGCAGCTCTTCAAGCGCGCCCTCTCGGCCACGGAAGCCGTCACGCTCGCCAGCGTTTGCCCGAAGGGTACCGCGGAGTTCAACGGCGACAGCGGAGCGACCGACGTCTTTGGTCACGGCGGGAGCATCGTGGGCTCGGTGACCGCGGGGAGCGCCGGCAAGGTCGCGGGAGCGCTCAACTTCAACGGCGGCTACGTCACCGTGCCCGATCACGCGGATCTCGACGTCGGGACCGGGGACTTCTCGCTGACCTTCTGGATGCGCTCGACCCAGTCCGGGCTCGTCCCGCTCCTCGACAAGCGCACGAGCGCACCGTACCGCGGGTACCACGTGTTCCTCTCGGGCGGGGACGTCGGGTTGCAGCTCGCCGACGGCAACTACCAGAACTACACCTCCGGGGTTTCGGTCGCCGGAGGTGCCTGGCAGCACGTCGCCATCACGCTCGATCGCGACGACGCCGCGGGCCTCAAGTTCTACGCGAACGGCGTGCTCCGGTCGACCTTCGATCCGCGCGGCCGAGCGGGGAGCCTCGCGAATGACCTGCCGCTCGTCCTCGGCGCTCGCAACGGCTCGGCAGGCGCGTTCGTCGGCGATCTCGACGAGGTGAAGCTGTT
>JAEZYO010000516.1 GCA_023419055.1 Pseudomonadota bacterium
GTTCTGGCGAAAGCTCGCGCCGTTGCACTCGGCGATGTCCTCGACATCGATGTTCGTGTCCCGGGACTTGAGCGCGACATCGAAGGGCGCCTGATCGTCATGCGCCTGCCGCCCGACGCCGCCGAGCGAGGACGTCAACGAGTACGCAAGGAGAACGGTCCAAGCGCGTCGGAGCAGACGCTCGAGGCCGCTGGATACGTCATTCTCTTCACGACCGCGGCACGTAGCCGACTCGACGCGGAGCGCTGCTTGCAAGGCTACCGCCTTCGCTGGCAAATCGAGCTGCAATTCAAGCGCTGGAAGTCTTTGTGCAACTTCGACGGCTTGCCCAATCAACGCGACGATACGATCTTGTCGTGGCTCTACGGCAAGGTGCTTCTCGGCGCACTGCTCGATCGGATGGCGTCCATTCCGATCGAGCTTTCCCCCCCAGACGAACTCGGAACCGAGCGAAGCTGCGAACTCGACGACACGCCCGATGTCGTGCGACCCGTGGAAGCTCACGAGCATCCTGTACCCGCTCGTCATCGCCGCTCTGCTGCCACTCGGGCTGCGTGACGTCCTTGAGCGGCTCCCCCGCATCATCCGTCGACTCCGACGTACTGAACGACCGAGTCGCCGTACCCAGCGCGAACGATTCCGACGCAAACCGATCATGTCGTGGGAGGCTGCACAAGAGACCTGCTAACGCCTATGGGGGCGGGGGGAGAGGCAGGACAGCCTTCCCTGCCGCTGCCGGACGACTGCGAGCCTCGCATGGGCTCGGAGGACGCGGCCACGTGCCGGCTCGGACTTTTCTGCGGCTCGACGCCGAACCTCGTGAACTGCCACACGGCCAAGTCGGGGAACTGGCAGTGTTCGTGCGAGCTCGGCCACAAGGAGCGCGTCTACGAAATCGACGGGGCCACCGGGCTCCGAGCGTGTGCGATAGCTGGTGGCCTTTGCGCTGAAGACGAGCTCGAGCTCGGAGACGAGGAGTGCGTCGTGCCCGTGGACACGAGCAGCGCCGATGACTGCACGATCGAGCTCTCGTGCGGCCGACCCATCACCGTGAGCTTCGCGTCCGGCGTGGACGCGTGGCTCATGGAGTACGGCAGCGCGACGTGCTTTCGAGCCGAGACGGGGGAACACTTCGAATGCGCCTGCGATCACGACGACGCCCGCGTCGAATATGCTGTCCTTGCCGACAGCGGGGCGCTTGCCTGCGGACCGCTCGTCGACTTTTGCATCGACGAGACCGAGCCGAGCTTCGACGGACCGACGACGTGCCTCGAGCCCCGCGTTCGCACGGACATCGATTATTGCTGGGCGGATCAGACGTGCGCCAAGTCGATTCCGTTGACGGATGACGTCAGGCTCGCGCAAATGGCCATGCGGGCCGCCACCTGTGAGAGCCCCGGTGCTACGGGCTCGGACTGCTATTGCTCGACTCGAGTCGGCTCCTTCGGCTTCAGCATCGAGGCGGAGCCGGTTGCGGAGAGCTGCGCGTCGTCGGTCCTGAATTGCGCCGAGGACGCGAGCATCGAGGCCACCGGCGAGCTCGATTGTCAGCCGACGTCACAGGTCGCCAGCGGCGACTCTTGCGAGGTCGATCTCGCGTGCTCGCAGCCAGCCACCGTGGACGGGCGGGAGATCGTGGCGAGTGGCCGCCTGGAGGCCTACTGCCGGCGAGCGGAAGTCGGACAGTCCTGGTGGTGCTCCTGCGCGTCGAACCAAGACACGACGGTCTTCGAGCTCGGTGCGGCGAGCTCGACCGCGTGGGAGGTCTGCGCCGCCGCGCCGGACCAATGCCTCGAGCGCATGCCCGTCTTCATCGGGCTGTACGGCGACTATGTCCCGCTGCCCGATCCCCTGCCGGCGCAGTGAACTGGTGGCTTTTGTCGGTTGATGTGGGTGTCGCTCGAATGTCCGACTCGTACCGAAGCTCGATTGCTGGTCGTCGCTGGCGCCCCAATGGCGCCGGGAAGGCGACGATCACCGAGCGCGGTCTCGCGCACGCTTGGTTCGAGGGTTGCGAGTACATCAATCCGGACCTTCGTTCGACGCGCGATGTCGGCGGGCTATTTCGTCCGGATCTTGCGCAGCCTTTGCCGTCGTTCCGGAGCGCGCATCGAGCCGCTCTTCATGGGTCCGGTCACACACGAGCGCTTCCTCGAACACGGGCAACCGCTCTCGAGTGAAGAACGTGCACGGCTCTCACAGGTCGTTCGAGGCGACGATCCGAGCGCTCCTTGTCACGACCTATTGAAGACGATCTTGCGAGCGGGGACCTGGATCGAACAGGAGCAGTTCTCCGACGAATGCGTGGCCGCAGCGATGGAAGGATGACGTGAGTGGCCGCGTCGGAAGGAGTCGAGCCCGCCCCGTCGTGACGCGCCCTCTCTCTAACGCTCTGAAATGATGTCGATCTTCGCGGGACCTCGCGAGAGCCATTTACTGCGCAGGTGAGCAGTGTTGAAGGCTCCACATGCGCAGGCACTCGACTCCTCTGCGAGCGGTCAACGCGGGCTACTCAAAGCTGAGCAACCTCTTCGACGCTGGGGTTCGCGTCCGAGCGGTGAGCTACGCCATGGCCAGCGTCGAGATCGTGAGCAACGACGAACAGCTGCTCGCGGGGCGCGTGACGGGCACCCAAGTGTACCGCGCTGCCTTCGCGCGATCTGGTGATTCGGTCCGTTACGGCTGCTCATGCCCGTACTTCTTGGACGGTCACGAAGGGTGCAAGCACCTCTGGGCGCTCGTCCTGCACGCCGTTGATAGCAAGCTCATCGAGGATGCCGCCACCGCGAAGCGTTTCACGGCGAGCCTCTTGCCGTGGATCACGAGCGCTCACCTCCACGAACAGGACGAAGAGTTCGACGACGACGACGGGGAAGACTTCGACGACGAGGACATCGACGACGAGGAGAAGACGAGCTCCCAGGCTGGCGGTAGCTCGGGGGAGGTGAGCGCTCTTTCGCGGATGCTTCAGGCGCAGATCGATCGCTATGAGGCGATGCACGCTGCGGGCGCTCGCAGCGGCCTGGGCGCGCGCGATTGGAGGTCGCTCGACGTCGGGGGACGGACGCGTGAGCCGGCTCGAGTCGAGCTCGTGTACTTGCTCGCTCCAGACGCGGAGAGGTCGGCGAGTGGTCAGTCCGGCTTCGAGCTCTTGCTCGGCCAGAGCCCGCTTTCTGGGACCGATGCCGGAGGAGCGCGAGCGCTCGCGCCCGCGTGTTCGCTCGCCCCGGAGGCGCTCGAACATGCGCTCGATCGCCAGCTCTTCGCGATGTTGCAGGGGCTGCGCGTAGGCCCCAGCCTCCATCACGGGGCTTCTTCCTATGGCTACTCACCTTACTCTCTGCCGAGCCACCTGCCGCAGGGCTATTGGCACGTAGTCCGCCTTTCAGGTTGGGCGCTCCGTCCAGTTCTCGAGCTCATCGCGGAGACAGGGCGCGGACACCTCGCGCCGCCTGGCCTCGCTCTCGACAAAGACGCGTCGTGGCATGATTTCAAGGTCGGCTCAAAGAGCCGGGGACGTGGTCGCACGGCGGTACCCATCGACTACAGCGCCTTCCTCGCTTGGCCGGTGCTCGAGCGCGACTCGGGCGATTCGTGGGAGCTCGAGCTGAGCCTCGCCTCCGGCTCGAGCAGACGCGCCAAAGGGGACGCGTACGCGATTAGTGCCAGGCTCGTTCGCGGCGACCAGACGCTCTCTGCGGAGCAGATCTCGTTCGCCGATCCTTCGGGGACGATCATCGCCGAGAACCGGCTCGTGGCGCTTCACCCTTCAGACGCGCGCTGGCTCGCGAGCCTCCGGCGGTCGCCGGAGCTCGTGGTGCCCGGCGCCGAGGTCCCCGAGTTTACGCGCCTGGCGTTCGGCAAGAACGGCGTCTCTCGCTTCGCCTTGCCTTCCGGGTACGTCGCCGAAGAAACCCCGGCGCCTCCACGAAAGCGACTCGAGCTCCTGACCCCGGGGTCGCGTGCCACGGACGGGGAGATCTACTTCGAGTACGGCACGACGCGGGTTCGTGCGGATGACCCCGGTCGATTGGTCTTTCTGACGGAGCAGCGCGTGCTGGCGCGCGATGTCGATTTCGAGAGCCAGGCACTGGCCGAGCTCGAGAGCGTGGGCTTCGCCGCCAAGAGCTTACACCCCGCTGCGCTGCGGACCGGATCTCCGGGAGCCGGCACGCTGGTTCACGTGGGCGTCGCGAACGAGTCCCTCGTACCGGCTGTCCAGGCGCTCATCGAGAAGGGCTGGCACGTGTACGGCGAGGGCAAGCGCTACCGCTCGCTCGAGTCTTTCGACATCGAGTTCGAGAGCGGCGTGGATTGGTTCGGTCTCAAGGGGCGGGCTCGTTTCACGGATGGTCCCGCCGAGGTGCCTTTCCCGCGCTTGCTTCGGGCGCTCAAGGGTCAGCGCCGCGTGGTCGAGCTCGGCGACGGGTCGCGCGGGCTCCTGCCGGACGAGTGGGCTGCACGTTTCGCAGAGCTCGCCGAGCTCTTGCCCGAGAAGAAAGAAGAGCTTCGCTTCTCGTCGCGCCAGCTGGGCATGCTGGAGCTCTTGTGCGCGGCGGTGCCGGAAGCGTCGGGCGCCGACGCGCTCCAGGGGCTTCGTCAGACGCTCGATCGCTTCAAACGCGTCGAACCGCGAAAGGCACCTGCGGGCTTTCGCGGCGAGCTCCGGCAGTACCAGGAGGGTGGCCTGGGCTGGCTCCAGGTCGTCAACGAGCTCGGCTTCGGCGCGTGCCTCGCCGACGACATGGGCCTGGGCAAGACCATCCAGG
>JAEZYO010000605.1 GCA_023419055.1 Pseudomonadota bacterium
ACGTCTTGACCTACGCCTGGGATTTGAACGGTGACAACATCGTCGATTCCACCGAACCTGCCCCTTCTTTCGTCTACACGACCGCGGGTGCGTACGAGGCGACGCTCGTCGTGAGCGACGGCATGAACAGCGGTGTGGCGAAGCTCAAGATCATCGCCGGCAACCGGCGCCCCGTGGTCACGATCACGTCGCCGCCGAACGGCGCCTTCGTGGGAGAGGGAGAGACCGTCAGTTACTCCGTTTCCGTGACCGATGCGGAGGACGGTTCGACGCCGAGCGGCATCTCGTGCAACGACGTCGTGGTCACCACGGCGCTCGGACACGATCTCCACGAGCACTCGGGGACTCCCACCTCGGGCTGCAGCGGAACTTTCACGACGACGACGGGCGTGATCCCCACCGAGAATGCCTGGCAGGTCTTGAATGTCTCGTACACGGACAAGGGAGCGAACGGGCTCGAGCTCACGGGTGAGGCGAAGGTACGCCTGCATTTCAAGCGCAAGCAGGCCGAACACTACCCCATCATCGGTGAAGCCAGCGACGTGATGCTGGAGGACACCACCGATCCGCAGGGCGGCGATCAGAGCGTCAGCTACATCAACGACGGCAGCTACATCTGCTGGAACGACATGAACTTCCAGGGGATCAACTCGATCAGCTACCGCGTCGCCTCGGCTGGCAGCGGCGGTCGCATCGAAATACGGCAGGGCTCGCCGACCGGCACGCAGATCGGCACGGCAACGAACGTGATGCCCACCGGCGGGTGGCAGACCTGGACCACGGTTACTTCCGGCCCCATCACGAACCCGGGCACACGGAAAATCTGCTTCGTCTTCAAGAACAACCCGGGTGATGAGCTGCTCTTCAACCTGAACTTCCTCAACTTCAACGGGGACGGCGTTTCGCAATGACGATCGAAGGCAGGGACGCGAACGGTCGCGCTCGGCGCCGGCTGCGGCTCGGGATGGTCGGAGGCGGTAGCGGCGCCTTCATCGGCGGCGTCCATCGCATCGCCGCGAGGCTGGACGATCGCTACGAGCTCGTCGCGGGGGCGCTCTCGTCGGACGCCGAGCGCGCCCGCGCTTCGGCGCGAGAGCTCGGGCTCTCCGCGGAGCGAAGCTACGACAGCTTCGCGCAGATGGCCGAGCGCGAGGCCGCGCGCGAAGACGGCATCGACGTCGTCTCGATCGTGACGCCGAACCACCTGCACTACGCGGCCGCGCGCGCCTTCATCGCGGCCAAGATCCACGTCATTTGCGACAAGCCCCTCACGAGCAAGCTCGAAGACGCGCTCGAGCTCGTCACCGCGGTCGAGAGGGCGGGGGTGCTCTTCGCGCTGACGCACAATTACACCGGCTACCCGCTCGTGCGGCAGGCAAGAGCGATGGTCGGCTCGGGCGAGCTCGGCAGGATCCGCGTCGTGCAAGTCGAGTACCCGCAAGATTGGCTCACGACGCGCCTCGAGAGCAGCGGTCAAAAGCAGGCCGAGTGGCGCACCGATCCCGAGCGCTCCGGCGCCGGTGGGTGTGTGGGTGACATCGGGACGCACGCCGAGCACCTCGCGTCCTTCATCACCGGGCTCGAGCTCGAGGCGGTGTGCGCGCAACTCTCGACCTTCGTCGAAGGGCGCGCGCTCGACGACGACTGCCAGATGCTGCTCCGCTACCGAGGCGGCGCGCGTGGCATGCTGTGGGCCAGCCAGGTCGCGCCCGGCAACGAAAACAACCTCAAGATCCGCATCTTCGGCGAAAAGGCGGGCCTTACCTGGCACCAGGAGAGCCCGAACCAACTCTGGTACTCGCCACACGGAAAGCCCCCGCAGCTCATCACGCGCGGGGGCCCCGGTGCGGGCCCTGCCGCAGCGCACGGGACGCGGATCCCAGCAGGTCACCCCGAGGGCTACCTCGAGGGCTTCGCGAATCTGTACAGCGACGTGGCCGAGCTCATCTACGCCCGGCAGGAAGATCGCGCTCCTCGCCCGGACGCCTTGCTCGTCCCGGGCGTCGTCGACGGCGCACGTGGAGTAAAGTTCATCGCTGCCGCCGTCGAATCGAGCAAGCGCGGAGGCGAGTGGGTGAGCGCCTTGCTCGAATAAGCGAGATTCGACGAACCGGTCGCCCGGCATCGCGTTCGACTTCTCGACCGCCTGCGCGGCGCTCGTGCTCGCCTGCTCCTCCGAGCCTTCGGAGGTTCCCCAGACGACGGGGTGCAGGTGGCAGCGCTGGCCAGGGCGGCGCCGCGAGCAGCGGGGGCAGCGCAGGTAGCACGGGGCGCTCCAGCGCCGGAAACGCTCGAGCCGCTCTCGAGCGGAAGCGCGATTTTCGTTTCTCCCGGTGGCCGGCGTTCGCGTCCCAAGCCGTCTGGGACTTCTTCTCGCAGTTCTGATGCGTGCGCGGCCGGGGGCCGTCCGGCAGCGAGCGCAGCACCTAGGACGATGAGCTACGAATTTTCGGGAGTCACGCGCGGCGAATACCTGCCCGAGTCTCTCGAATCGGCATGCTTTTCGCGGCCGCGTCGCTCGACCCGGCACCGGTCATGCGCCGTTTTTCCCAAAGCTCTGCGGGTTCTGTCCAAGATTGCCTGACCCCGAGTTTGTAAGCGTGCTGGCAACGCTATGCCCAAGCTCGGATTTACCGTGGTGGTCGCCCTTCTTGCGACGGCAAGCTTCGGCTGCAGCAAAGAGACGACGGCGAACCCTGTTTCGAGCACTGAAACGGGTCAAAAGCAGACGCTCACGCTGTGGTGGGCGCAATGGGCGCCGGCCGACGGTCTACAGGAGCTCGCGAAAGAGTTCGATCCGAACGTCACGGTCAAGGTGCATCAGATCCCGTGGGCGAGCTTCCAGGATCAGGTCTTTCAGGAGTTCGGCAAGCAGCAGACGGCGTTCGACATCGTCGTGGGGGACAGCCAATGGCTCGGTCGCGGCGCGACCAAGGGTCTCTACCTCGATCTCACGAGCTGGCTCCCCGGGGCCGTGAAGCTCGAGGAGCTCCACCCGCTGGCGATCAAGTACCTGAGCGAGTACCCAACGGGCAGCAAGAAGTACTACTCCGCTCCGTGTGAGACCGACGCCATGGGGTGGGCGTATCGCAAAGATTGGTTCAGCGATCCGGTCGAGAAGGACGCCTTCAAAGCCAAGTACGGTAAGGAGCTCGCAGCTCCGGAAACTTGGGAGGACCTCGAGAGGATCGCCGCCTTCTTCACGCGGCCCGAGAACAAGCAATACGGCAACGCGATGGTGACGGGTCGCGGCTACGACGATCTCGTCATGGGCTTCGAGCAGGTCCTGTACGCGTTCGGAGGTTCGTGGGGTGACCCTTCCGCCAAGAAGGTGGTCGGCTTCCTGGACAGCTCCTCTTCCGTGCAGGCACTCGACTTCTTCCAGCAACTCCTGAAGTACTCGCCGCCGGGCGGCGCCAAGTTCGGCTACGGCGAGGCGCTCGAACCGTTCGTCAACGGCTCGACCGCCATGCTGCTCAACTACTTCGCGTTCTTCCCCGATCTCTCGAAGAAGATGGGAGACCGGGTCGGGTTCTTCGCACAGCCGAAGCGCGGTGAACGGCGCTACGCGAGCCTCGGGGGTCAGGGCTTCTCGATCTCGACCAAGGTCTCGAAGACTCAGCAGGAGCTCGGTAAACGCTTCATCGCGTGGTTCCAAGAAGAGGCCACGCAGAAGAAGTGGGTGCAGAAGCCCGGTGGCTTCACCGCGAACACGGCGATCTTGAAGAGCGACGAGTTCAAGAAGCAAAACCCCTACAACGAGGCGTTCGCTCAGTCGATGGACATCGTCCAGGATTTCTGGAACGTCCCCGTCTACAACGAGCTCATCGCGTCGACGACGCAGCATCTGGGTGAAGCGCTCGACGGCAAGAAGTCCTCCAAAGAAGCGCTCAGCGCGCTCGCCCGCGAACACGAAAAGATCTTGGGTCAGAACCCGTGAGCTCTTCTGCCAGCGCGATAGGGGCCGTCCGTGCGGCGCCAGGCGAGGCAAGGACCTCGCGCCTGCTCGAGTGGGGCTTCGTGCTGCCTGCGCTGGTGCTGCTCTTGGGGCTCAATCTCTTCCCGCTCTTCTTCGACATCCATCTGAGCTTCACCAACGCCGACCTCTCGGGGGGCGTCGCCGAAGGCGTCGGGGGCAGAAACTATACCGTCCTGTTCTCCGACGCGCGTTACGCGCAGGCCATCACGACCACCGCATGGTTCGTAGTCGCTTCGGTGTCGATAGAGCTCGTCCTCGGGTTCGTCCTGGCGCTCGCGATGAAGGACCGCATGCCGGGCAAGCCCGTGGTGCTCACGTTGCTGCTCATCCCGATGATGCTCTGTCCGGTCGTGCTCTCGCTGTTCTGGAACCTGATCCTGAACGGCCACTACGGCGTCTGCAATCAATTCCTCGGCTTCTTGGGCCTACCCGAGCCACAGTGGCTCACGAGCGAGAACCTCAAGTTCGTCTCCATCCTGATCGTCGACGTCTGGATGTGGACGCCCTTCATGATGCTGATCGCGCTCGCCGGCCTGAACGCGATCCCGAGCTACATCTACGAAGCCGCCGAAATCGACCGCGCCAGCCGCTTCACCGTGTTCCGGCGCGTCACGCTCCCGATGTGCGCGCCGCTGCTCGGCCTCGCCGTGCTGCTGCGCGCGACCGACGCGCTCAAGCAGTTCGACCTCGTGATGGCCATGACCGGGCCCAACGACTCGGCGACCCAGACGCTGAGCGCGCGCGTCTATCAAGTCGTCTTTCGCGACTACAAAGTCGGCCTCGGCGCCGCGTACGGCGTGGTCATCCTGGTGATGGTCCTCGCGGTCGCCACGTTGTTCGTGCGCTACATCGATCGCCTGCAGCGCCAGCAAGGGAGGGCCTCGGCATGAAGGTCGTGCGCGCGCTCGTCATCCTACCGTACCTCTTGCTCGCGTCGTTCCCGCTGCTGTGGCTCGCCTTGACGTCGCTCAAGTCGTACGAGGACACGATCAGCTCGCACGCCAAGTTCATCCCTTGGACGAGCTCGACGCCCCAGAGCTCGACGTTCACGGCTTCTCTCGACGCGTACGCGAGCCTGAGCCGCCCCGTGGCGGGCACGGATCACGGCTTTTATCACTACCTGGTGAATAGCGTCGCGATCGGCACCCTGTCGACCGCCGCTGCCGTCGCGCTCGGGACGCTCGCGGCGTACGGCTTCTCGCGCTTCAAGATCCCCGGCTCCAGGGACTGGCTGTTCTTCATCCTGTCGACGCGCTTTCTGCCGCCGCTCGCGGTGGTGGTGCCGGTGCTCGTGATGTACCGCTGGTTCGAGCTAGAGAACACGCATTTCGGCCTCGTACTCCTCTACACGAGCTTCAACTTGTCGCTCGCGGTGTGGCTGATGAAGGGGTTCATCGACGAGATCCCCCGCGCGTTCGAGGAGGCCGCGCTCGTCGACGGCTACTCGCGCCTGGAGGCCTTCTTCAAGGTCATCGTGCCTCAAGCGTCGACGGGCATGGCCGTCACCGCCGTGTTTTGCCTGATTTCGGCCTGGAACGAGTTCGGCTTCGCCATGACGCTCAACAACTACGCCGCGAAGACGGTACCGGTCTACTTCGCGGGCCTGCAGGGCAACATCGAGGGCGTGCCCTGGCCTCAGATTTCGGCGGGCATGATGATCTTCGTGCTGCCGATCGTCGTCTTCACCGTCCTGGTTCGCCACCACCTGCTGCGCGGAGTGACCTTTGGAACGATCAAGCAGTAGCGAGAGCGGCGCGCACGGCCGCCTCGTGGGCGCGCTCGATCGGTTCGCGCTCGGCGCCCTCGCGCTCGGGCTCTTCGGATACGTGATGCCGCTCTGGCACGACGGTCGGCTGGCGTACGTCTTCTGGCTCACGCTCGCTGCGACGGTGCTCCACGTCTACACGTCTCACGCGAGGCCCGTGGCGTGAGCTTCCTCTCGCTCTCCCGCGTCGAGAAGACCTACGCCGACGGCACCCAGGCCGTGAAGGGTGTCGATCTGGAGATCGAAGAGGGCGAGTTCATCGTGCTGCTCGGCCCCTCCGGCTGCGGCAAGACCACGACGCTGCGTATGATCGCGGGGCTCGAGCTCGCGACCGCGGGGACGATCCGGCTAGGCGGGAGGGACGTGACCAGCCTTCGACCGTCGCTCCGGGACGTGGGGATGGTCTTCCAATTCTACGCGCTCTACCCGCACCTCACGGTTCGCGAGAACATCGCGTTTCCGCTGCGCTCGGTCGGGATGAGCCGGGCAGAGGTGAAGCAGCGAGTGGATCGCGTCGCCGAAGAAATGGGGCTCACTCGGCTGCTCGAGAGCTTCCCGCAGAAGCTCT
>JAEZYO010000622.1 GCA_023419055.1 Pseudomonadota bacterium
ACGTTCGGTACACGTGGAGGCCACTGCATTCGCAGCGCCGTCGCTACTCGGAGGTCGAGGTGATGCGCCCGGAATCCGGACCGAGCCGCCCGAAGCGATGCAGCGCGAAAATCGAGAGCAAGAGGCCGGCCAGCGTGAACCAGCTGCCGAGGCTTTCGTCGTCACTCACGCTGAAGGCGATGCCGGCGAGCGTGAGCGACGCGCCGACCATGATCATGGTCCGTACATTTCCGCTGGTCTTCACGGCCACTTCTCCGCGTGGGCTCGGACGAGAAAATCACGCACGTCGCGGCGCAGCTTGAGCTCGGCGGTGACGGTGGTCTCTTCGTGCTGCTCGCCGACATGGTCATCGTAGAGGTAGTCGGTGTCGTAGAGGAGGAGCACGCGCGCATCACCCTCCGTGCCGATGCCGCTCACGAGCTGGAGCGCGTCGCCCATGGACGGATCGCGCGGCGGGAGCGCGTCACCGAGCTCGAGCCGCTCTTGACCTGTGACGTAGGCAACCCCGAAACGCCGCCCTTCAGCGCCCACGTCCACCTTCAGCCGCTTGTTCGGGGCCAGCGTCACCGGCTGGCCGGGAACGGGGCGATCGCGCTCGTCCTGAAACGCTTGCACGATGATCTCTACGGCTCGCCGCTCGTCGAGCGGTCGGGTCGGGTTCCTGGGCCGAGGCGGCGGAGAGCCGCACGCATACAAGCCGAAAGTGGCGGTGATCAGGCAAAGCGGCAAGAGCCGCCGAAAGCTGCACGGAACCTTCCGCACGCGGCTCGTCGGGCTCATCTCGCGCAAAAGGTAGCCAACCGCCTGCCGTTTAGCTAGCTCTCTCCACAAATGTCAAAAGACCGGCTCGTCTGCGCCCTCTCTGCCGCGCTCGCGGTGGGCGCCTGCGCCCGGCCGGAGGTTCCGGACGCGCGAGATGCGGCGCGCGCCTACGCCGACGCGGCCCGGCGCGGCGATCATCGGGCGATCTATGCCATGCTGACGCGGGAGGCGAAGACGGCGTACGGGGAGCAGGGAACCGCGCGCCTGGTCGCGGAGTCCAAGCAGGAGCTCGCGCGGCAGGGGGCGAGCCTCTCCGAGCCGGGAGTGCGCGTCGAGGCCGTGGCGACGTATCGCCTCGAGGACGGCGAGAACGCGGAGCTCGAGCTCGAGGAGGAGGGGTTTCGGGTGAGCGCGGCCGGGACGTTCCCGGTCTCGGCCCGAACGCCCGCCCAGGCGCTCGAGGAGCTCAGGCGAGCGCTTTCGCGCCGTAGCTACTCCGCGCTCGTGCGAGTGCTCTCGAACGAAACCAAGAGCGCCCTCGAGTCGGAGGTGCGCACCCTGGTGGAAGGCCTCTCGAACGCCGAGACGTTGGATGTCAAAGTCGAGGGTGACACCGCCACCGTCGAGGTACCCGGAGGGCACCGCGTTCGCTTGAAGCGTGAGAGCGGGGTCTGGCGCGTGGACGACCTGGAGTAACACGATGTCGAAGTTCGACCTCAACCGCCGCGCCGCGCTCTTGTCACTCCTCGGAGCTACGCTCGCGACGAGCTCCGCCCACGCGTTCGGTGAGTCGGGCGCCTTCTCTGCGCGCCTGCTCTCGGCGGGCAAGCGCCAGCGGCTCGACCTCCGAAAGAGCGGACTTTCGCGCTGGGCTCAGGAGCTCGTGCAGCGCACGAGCGCGCCCGGGCGCACGCTGACCACCGAGATCAGCGCCGACCAACCGGCCCTCTTTCGCGAACCGTTCGCCGTCTGGGCCGGTGACTCCGACACCGGGCCACTCTCCGCGACCGAGCTCCGCGGGCTCGAACGCTTCATCAAGCTCGGAGGAGTGCTCCTGGTAGACGACTCGGCGCCCGAGAACGGCGCCTTCGGCCGCGCGGCGCGGCGCGAGCTCCGGCGCGTTCTGCCGGAGGCGCCACCCGTCAGGCTGCCGACCAACCACGTCGTGTTTCGCACCTTCTACCTGCTCGAGCGCCCCGTCGGGCGAGTGCTCGGGCCGGCGCAGATCGAGGCGATCGTTCGAGGGCGCACCGCACAGGTGCTCTTCCTGGAACACGATCTACTGGGCGCGCTCGCGCGCGGGGAGCAGGGGTTCGCGCTCGAGGTCACTCCCGGCGGCATCGAGCAGCGCGAGCGGGCGATCCGCTTCGCGGTCAACATCGCGATGTACGTTCTCTGCTCCGATTACAAGGACGACCAGGTGCACGCCTCCTGGTTGATGCGGCGACGCGGGCAGGCGCGGTAGATGTCCTGGTCCGTCAGTGAGGACGTCTCGCGCGCGTCCGGCATCGTGGCCGGAGTGGTGGTGCTCGCCTGGCTGCTCTGGCTCGTGTTCGAGGCTCGCTCGCGCGAGCGGCAACGCGGCCTCGTTCTATTCTCGGGCTTCGTCGCGGCGATTCTGTGCCTGCTCGCGGTGCTCAGGCCGGCGCGAGTTCTCACCCGAGGCACGAAGGTGGGGTCGCGCGTTGCGGTCGTGGTCGATGCGTCGCGCCGCATGTTGCTGAAGGGGAACGGCGGGACCCGCTGGGACGCGGCGCTCCGGGCCGCGCGTGAGCTCGGTAAGGAGTGGCAGGGCGCGCGCATCTCGTATTACGCGCTCAGCAACGAGCGCCTGCGCCCGTTCGTGCCCGGATCCGAGAGCAGCTCGGGGCTCCCGGACGGCGAGGAGAGCGACCTTTCGGCGGCGCTCGCCTCACTCTCCGCGTCGGCAGCCGAGCGACCGCAGTCAATCGTGGTGATCAGCGACGGGCGCCTCACTCAGCCGACTTCCGCAAGCGACGACGCGGCGCTCGAGCGGCTCTCCGAAGGGGGCGGCGCCGAGATCCACACGCTCTCCGTGGCGAAGGACGCGCCGCCCGACGCCAGCATCCGCGACGTCAGAGCGGCCGGCTCGGCCGTCGCGCATCAACCGCTCGCTCTCCGCATCGTCATCGGCTGCTCGGGAGGCCTCGCGTGCGACAAGGTTCCCGTCGTCGTGCGCGAGCTTCGCCGAGGTGAGGCGCCCGCAGAGCTCGCGCGGGGCGAAGCCGAGATCCAGGACGGACAAGCCACCGTCGAGCTCTCGATCACGCTCGACCGCGCGGGGGCTCGCGTGGTCCAGATCGGGATCGAGCCTCCGAGCGGGGACAAGGTACCCGAGAACGATCAGCGCATCCTGACCTTCAGCGTGGCTCGCGAGCGCGTGCGGCTGCTGCACGTCGCGGGGCGCCCGACGTACGACGTGCGAGCGCTCCGCATGTGGCTCAAGAGCGACGAGTCGGTGGATCTGGTCGCGTTCTTCATCCTCAGGACCAACGACGACGACGTCGGCGCCTCGGACTCGGAGCTCGCGCTGATTCCGTTTCCGGTCGACGAGCTCTTCACGCAGCACCTGCCGAGCTTCGACGCGGTGATCTTGCAGGACATCGACGCCGTCGCTTACCGACTCGCGGAGCACTTGCCGGCCCTGGAAGCCTACGTGCGGAGCGGTGGCGGGCTCATCATGGTGGGTGGCCCGGCCTCCTTCGCGGGGGGGCACTACGCGAGAACACCGCTCGAGCGCGCGCTTCCGATCGAGATCGCCGGAGCCGCGGAGCCGTTCGACGTGGCGGAGTTCGTCCCGGACTACACCGCTTCGGGCCGAGCGGCGCCGGTGACGCGCCAGCTCCGTTCGCTGCTCGGCGACGAGCTGCCGAAGATGCCGGGAGCGAACATTTTCGGAAAGAAGCGGGAGGGCGCGCTCGCGCTCTGGGAGCACCCCGGGCGAGCCGGCAAGGAGGGTCGCATGCCGGTCCTCGTGCTCGGAGACTACGTCGACGGGCGCACCATCGCGCTCGGCGTCGACGGCACGCACCTGCTCGCGTTCAGCGAGCTCGCCGAGCAGACCGCGGGGCGAGCCTACGGGGCTCTCTGGGACGGCCTACTCGGCTGGCTCATGCGTGACCCGCGGTACGAGGCCGCGCGGCTCAGCCTACCCAAGCCGTGCGTCGCGGGCGAGGACACGAAGCTCT